>NZ_VMMW01000063.1:0-3529 GCF_013277425.1 Streptococcus sp. 79 | reverse complement strand
AGATGTTTTTTGATTTTAGGATAGTATTATTATTTGTTGTCAAAGAAAAAATCGAATTTTTTAGATATTTTACTATAGTAGATTGAATTTTATTTAAACCACCAAGTAACTAAATAAAATAGAAAAGTTCATACTGTAATCTCCTTTCACATTTTAATTAATTATAAATTATTCTTAAATAAACTCAAAGGACATCAATGTCCTTAAAATCTAACTATTTCGTGTCATTTTTAGCTTATATATAAAAAAACAGTTCTAAAGACGAACTTTAGAACTGTTTTGATACGAGGACAAGGACATTTTTGTCATTGCTTCACTATGTTTATAAATATTTTTTTACATCCTCTTGCCATTCCTCTGTCAATTTCTTTACTAGAAATCCATCTCCAATTAGCTGCGCAAATGTTTTAGAAGACTGATAAAATGATTCAGCTAAACTAAAATCTCTTTCTTCTCTTAATGCTTGCTTCCACAAAAACATAAATACAAGAGGTTTCTTTTGATAATCTTGAGTTTTATCCATAATTTCTTGTAAACACGATAGATAATCATTAAAACAATCAGTTACTCCTACCTTTTCAAGACAACACATTCCTGAAATAAGAGTATCTCTAATTATAAAGTAATTCTCTATTTGAGTTATCTTCTTCTGTCCCAAAAGCAAGAACATTAGCTTTTCGATTTGATTTATAAATTTGGCAAGATCTTTTCTAATGAGCATTTGATAAAAAAACAAACGAATCAACAACATATCATTTATTGAATAAGCTTCTTTTTCTATAATCTGAGGCATATGTTCCTCAAGTATTAACTCTGCATATTCAGGCCTTCTAGTTCTAGAAGTATCTAAACACGCCTGCAATACTTCACATGCTAATTGTTCTTCTTTAGGAAGATTATCAAAGTATATTTTATAAATCTCTTCCAAACACGATTCTTTCTTATCATACTCCTCTTCTTTACCATAGATTGGTTCACGTAAAATCTGGTATTTCAATTCTAAATAAGCAGGAGGAAGAGCTGAAAAATCCGGCATAAGGCTATAAGCTGGAACTCCTAAACGACGAGCAATATAGTCTAACTTGGGCAAACTCGGTTGCGAAGCTCCACTTTCAATTCGCGACAGTTGACGAACTGTCAGTTCTTGCTCATCTCCACAAAAATCTGGACGACTAATTCCTTTTTCTATCCGAATCTCTTTAATTTTTTGACCAATTAACATCAGACGTCTCCTCTTCTACCTGCTTCGAAAAATACTGTGAAACTTAAAAAATTGTAACGGTCACATCTTTCCTACTCATAAGATTTCATGGCTTCTTCCACTTCTGCCAAGGTGACCCCAAACAACTCTAGGCGTTTGAGGAGTTGCTTGCCGTTGGAATAGCCAATTCGGAGAGTCTCTCCTAGATATTCTCGTCGCTTACGGCTATCGGCTCCTGCTAGAAAACCAAGGCGAATCAAGTCGCTACGACCGATATCAAACTGACTCTCATGTTCAAATTGTTCTGTAACCTGAGCTAGAGCCGTTTTCAGGTCTTCATAGCTGGCATGCTCAATTCCCAGAGAACGCCCCTTGGTCTTGGACTTGGGAACAGCTTCATCTCGCTTGAGAAAGGCATGCTGAACTGTTGGAATGGCCGTCATAATCATGCGCCGAATCCGTTCCCCATTAAAATCTGGATCTGTAAAGACAATGACTCCATGGCGTTGGTGTAGACGTTGAATCCGCTCTAGATCCTGGTCATTGATAGCAGAACCTCGTGTCTCATAGGTCTCTACATCGAAGTAACGTTTGAGATTGGCCGTATCATCGCGACCTTCAACTACGATGACTTGGGAAATTTTTTCTTTCATTACTTGCTGTCCAATCCAAAAATTCGCTCTGCATTTGCAGTCGTTGCCGCCGCTAACTCTTCTGCCGTCATCCCACGCAAGGCAGCAATAAAGTCCACCACATAGCGAGTATAGGCTGTTTTGTTTTCGCGGCCACGCTTGGGTACAGGAGCCAAGTAAGGCGCATCCGTCTCCACCAAAAGCTTATCCAAAGGTAACTCTTTAGCTGCTTCTTGGATGTTAGTTGCCTTCTTAAAAGTCACCACTCCTGAGAAGGAAATGGTCATACCAAGCTCGACAAACTTCTCTGCCCACTCAAGCGTCCCTGAAAATGAATGCATGATACCACCTCGAGAGCCAACTCCCTCGCTCTTGATAATCTCATAGGTATCTTCCAGCGCATCACGGGTATGGACAACAAAAGGCAAATCCAAGTCCTTAGATAACTGAATCTGACGACGAAAAACCTGCTCCTGCACCTCTTTAGGCGCTGTCATCCAATGATAATCCAAACCAATCTCACCTAAAGCAACAACCTTAGGATGCTTGAGCTTATCAAGCAAGTAGGTTTCAATCTCCTCTGTGTAAGTCCCAGCTTCTGTAGGATGCCAACCAATAGTTGCGTAGAGTTGGTCGTACTCATCCACCAACTCCAAAGCACGCTCAATCGTCGGTTCATCAAAACCAACAATATTCATCTGTGTCACACCCATCTCAGCAGCCAAGGCAATTTCTTCTGCCTCACGACCTGCAAATTCTTCTACATTCAAGTGTGTATGTGTATCAAAAATCATCTCTTCTAACCTCGTTTTATATCTTCTATTATACCAAAAAAGAGGAGGGGCACCCAATTTTTCGGTTTCCCTCCTCTCTTTAATAGAACTATTCTGCTAGCTTTTCTACTCGATATTACCCATCTCCTGTCCCACAGTTAGAGACAGAAGAGACTGGCTAGATTGATAGAACATCCCTATTCATCTAATACTCTTCGAAAATCAAATTCAAACCGTGTCAACGTCGCCTTGCCGTACTCAAGTACAGCCTACGGCTAGTTTCCTAGTTTGCTCTTTGATTTTCATTGAGTATAAAGTGTGTGATTATCTTGGGTTCTCACTTTTCTCATCCATCACTAGGATTGATGACTTCTCAAAATCCCCCTTATAATCTAACTTTAAGTAGAGAATAGAAATTTCTAGCTATCCTATTTTCTACGTCTAGCCTTTCTTCCTAGCAAAGCAAAACCACTGGTTGCCGCCACTAGACCAAGACTAGCAAGTGCTGCACTTGATGCTGAACCTGTGTTAGGTAATTGTTTGCCAGAAGGCACTTTAACAGTTGATTTTTCATCAGTAGCTATGTACTACTCTAAATTCAATCTATTATATAAGAATGTTGAGTTACTGGCTCATCCTTCCATTATCTCTTATATTACAAAATACTCCATAATCTCCAGTAGAATAAATCTGGCTAGAGATTATGGAGTTATTTTCAGCCTTAATATCCTATCAAAAAATAATATTAAGATTCATTCAGTTAGATTTAGTTTACCAATTCACCATTAGCATTGACTCTATAGCCGTTTACTGTTGTATTGACTGCAAGCATACCTGATTCATCTACATAGTACCATTTCCCACTAACTTGGAACCATTGGCTAACTTTCATATCGCCATTACTGTTGAGGTAGTACCATGAA
>NZ_VMMW01000062.1:0-2547 GCF_013277425.1 Streptococcus sp. 79 | reverse complement strand
TTTGATTTTAGTCCAGTATCAGCGCTCATGAGACCTCACGGGATAAGTCCTACATCTTTCCTCGTTTATACAAGATATGAGGACGTTAAAAGGTTAGAGTGAAAATAGGAAATCTGACGCAGAGTCTTTAGACTCTAGAAAGATTTATCTTTTTCACACAAACCTTAGTCCGAATTCAATTACTCTCGTGATTTACGCATATAGGTTACGACCACCTTTTTGGACTTTAGAGTTTGAGGCCCCCTTATCCGCTATATACGCCTTACTATCACCTTCCTGTTCGTAGAGCCACGATTTCGCTATCCCTTCCTCTGACGATTCTTATTTCCAGTGTCAGACTTAAAACGGTCTATCCCCAGACCGTTTTAATCCGCTACCTCACGATAGTCAGGCTTGGGAATCGCTATTGGGTTCACCGGTAGCAGGTGCCCACCGAGGACTTACACCTCAGATGCACGACATGCCCGTCGTACTACGAAAAAGCCCTGTTCCTCGAGATGAGGAGCAAGGCTTTTTGAGTTTCAATTATTCTTCTGTTCCAAGGAAGTTTTTAGCAACAAGGGCTGCAAGAACTCCACCAACGATTGGCGCAAGGATGAAAATCCAAACTTGTTGAAGGGCTGCGCCACCTACCAAAACAGCTGGTGCCAAGCTACGAGCTGGATTTACTGAAAGCCCAGTAATGTTCAAGCCCACAAGAATCATCGCCATCAATGACAAACCGATTACCAAACCAGCAATCGCGCCATTGCCCTTGCTTGCTGATGTCACAGTCATGATAACCAAGACAAACAAGAAAGTTGCGATGACTTCAAACAAGAAACCACCAAAGATAGTGACACCGTTTGCCAAGGCATTTTCACCAAGGCTAGCAGTTGACATACCCGAGTTAGCCAAGAGGAAGAAGACTGCGCCAGAAGCGATGAAAGCTCCAACAACCTGACCAAGTATGTAGTTTACAAGTTCTGAAGATGACAAACGTTTGTTTACAAACATAGCAATCGAAACAGCCGAGTTCAAGTGAGCACCTGAAACAGTTCCGATTGAGTAGGCTGCCACCACGATTGCCAAACCAAAGGCAAAGGCGATTCCAAGGTGACCTAGGCCATCAAGACCATTTCCAAAAACAACAGCTCCTGTCCCGACGAATACAAGCATGAACGTACCGATTAACTCAGCAACAAATTTTTTCATTTTCTTTCTCCTTTTTTCAAAAACTAGATACTAGTCTATCAAAAGTAGGAAAGGGTTTCAAGAAAATTGATTGGAAATTTTCTTGAAAATCATAGAACTACTAGCAATACCTAATATTGAAAAGATTGAATAGCTTCTTTCAAGTCATCTTGTAAACTATTTCTCTGGTCAAGTTGGACATAGACTTCCAACAGACAGGATCTGAAGTTGGAAAATTTATAAAAATCTTCTCTTTCTTCTATCGGAAAGTCAACAGCTTTTATCCAAGAAGCTACTTGCTCTTGCGCTAACTTCCCTTGTAAAATAGGTTCATAGATCACTCTTGCTAAACGCCAATCCTCATCATCTGTAAAACGAATCGAAACTCTTTTAAATAGTTGGCCAAGTATATCAAATACTTCATGAACTCTGTTTTTAGGAAAGTTGGGATGACAAACCACCTCTGTCAGTAAATCGGCTCCATGTGCAAAAGCATGAACCCAACCATACTGACTTGAAAAACCCGTTGTATCCTTTTCTTTTGAAAGATAATACAAACCTTGATTTAAAAGGACATTACGAATTCCTGCATTTAATTCCTGATAAAAAATCGATTGCTGGTTGGCATCTGCAGACAAGAGATTTGCATAAATAAGCGCCCTAAAAGAACGTTCAAGGGTTGACAGGCCTACCTTATCAATATCTTTATCTAACCCTCCATCAGATGAAATCCCTTCAGCAATGAAATGAAATTGTTCCTGTGTAAATAGCTCTTCCTGAATCCCTCTAGCAAAGCTTGTAAAAACAAGGTCATCACGAATTTCTGGAGAAGGATCTCCCAAATGATCAAGTAGCCACTGGATTTCTTCCTGGTTATAACTTGGTTTTTCTTCTGCTATTTTTCTAAGTAACTTTTGATACATGGTCAATACCTCTACATTTCTAGCAACTGTTCAAAAATCTGTCCTTAAATGACTTTAGCAATTTGTAAAATTAAGTTAAAGAGAAAAAGACATTTATATTCAGAGAAACAGCACATTTCTGAAAGGATACATAAATGATTTATTCCATATTACCACAAATGAACTTGTAATGATAGAACTTTATCACAAAAATCACATTTCTGTCTCAAAAATTGCGAAAAACTAGTTATATAGTCATTTAGTTTTAAAAAAGCGTTCCAAACATTCAAAAATAGTTGGGACTTCCCTTAATAAATCTGTTACTTTCTTTTTCAAGATAGCCCAAGCTTGCTCAATAGGATTCAAATCTGGTGAATAAGGCGGTAGAGGTAAGAAAAAGTGTTTATCTTGGATGCAGAGTTCATCCAAAATGTTCTTGGGATCAAAACTAGCATTGTCCATGATAATAACA
>NZ_VMMW01000061.1:0-15276 GCF_013277425.1 Streptococcus sp. 79 | reverse complement strand
CTCAGTACCTTGTGGGGCAGACTCACCAACATCTTTTACCCCCTCAACTGAATTCTCCAGCTGTTTCTCCTCACCCTTTTGTTCCGCAAGAGATTGATCTTCTTCGCGTCCTGATTCCACGGCTGGGGTTGCTGGTTCAGAATCTTTGGTCTCAGCAGTTTCTTTAGATGGTGGCTTAGACTCAGTACCTTGTTGGACATGAGTTTGATTCTCCTCGCCCCCTGATTCCACGGCTGGGATTGCTGGTTCAGAATCTTTGGTCTCAGCAGTTTCTTTAGATGGTTGATTAGACTCAGTACCTTGTGGGGCATGAGTTTGATTTTCCTCACCCCCTGATTCCACGGCTGGGATTGCTGGTTCTGGTTGCTTCGGCTCGGCTTTGGGTTTGTCAGGTGTTTGTTTCTCTCCTGGTGTTGCTTCTGTACCCGGCGTTTCTTCTGCTCCTGGTCTTGATTGTCCTATTCCATCAGCTGGTTTTGTCTCTGTTTCATTCTCTACTATTGGAGTTTTTTCAGGTTGAACTGGTCTACTTTCCTCTAGATCTGGAGTTACAGGTTGTGTTGGTTTTGGTGCAACTTCTTCCTTAGTCCCAACTACAATCACCTTGTCCACCGGATCTTTTGTGATTATATTTTCTATAACTTTGCTAGATTTTTCCCCATTAACGATAGTGACTTCCGTATAGATGGTGCGTTCACCAACAACACCTTCTTGAACAACTTTAGTTTGCCCTTTAGCTAAGGTTGCATCTTCTTGTTCTATCGTTTGGAAAACAACCTCCTCTGTAGTGATTAGCAATTCTGGTTTCTCTACTGTGGCATTTAACACACCTTCCTCAGGACTTGTTTTATAATCACTATTATCTTCTGCTTTCGGTTGTTCTACTTTGGGATTTCCTGCAACTTCTTCCTTAGGCCCTATAGGCACAATTTCATCAGGAGCTTCAACAATTTTCTCAACTGCGTAGGATGGTTGAGGAGATTGCACAAGGTCTTCAGTCGAGCTAAAATGAGATGCAGTCTGTGGTACAATCTTCTTAGATTGAGGTTCTGAACTTTCCTCCTTTTGAGATAATGCTGGCGACTCTACCTTATCAACAGAAAGTTCCTTACTAGCACTATCTCTTACCAAATAATATCCCGTAAATTCGTATCCTTGGACTCTTTCAGGACTTGGTAGAAACTGACCTTCTACTCTCTTAACAAGGGCTGGTTGCAATTCTACCAAATTTTCTAAAGCAGAGATGGATGCTACCCAGCCACCAACAGCAAAGACTGTCACAAGGAAGTAAGACGCTCCCCTTTTTCTCTTGATTAAAGTGAAGGAAAGCAATAATAATCCTGCTCCCAAGATAAACATCCCATCATTAGAAAAAAGACCTGTTTCTGGTAATCTTGTAGCCAATTTTCGATAGATAAAGTAGTATTCTTTTCCCTCTTTTACCTCAATTTTATTTTCTTCAAACCATTGCAACTCAGATTTCAGCTTTTCAGGTAAATCCTGCTCATCCAAATAATGACTTGAAATTAGTGTTGAACTCGTTGCGGTAGCCTGTACAGGTTGAGCACCCATACCAGCAAAAAATAAACTCGTTCCTAGCAAGACCGAGCAAGCTCCTATTGCATATTTCCTCAAAGAAAAACGCTGCTTTCTCTCAAATTGAAATTCTTCCATCCCATCTCCCATCATTCATTATTACTGTATATTTAGTATATCAGAAATAGTCTATATTCACAAATCTTTCTAGTTATTCCCTTATCATTCCAAGTTAAGGGCAACAACATACAATAATTTTTATTTAATACTCTTCGAAAATCTCTTCAAACCACGTCAGCGTCGCCTTGCCGTAGGTATGGTTNNCAAAACTGTGTTTTGAGCTGACTTCGTCAGTTCTATCTGCAACCTCAAAGCAGTGCTTTGAGCAACCTGCGGCTAGCTTCCTAGTTTGCTCTTTGATTTTCATTGAGTATAAATGTATATCAATATTTTTTGTTTTTCTTAATAAACGCAATGCAAAAAGAGCCTGTTGCCAAGCTCTTTAGTCTATTATTTCTTCTCAGCGCGAAGAGCTGACAAGATTTGTGTACGGATATCATCCACACCATTTGGAGTATTTGGTAAAAAGATGGTTTGATTTCCTTTAGAGGCAAAGGTGTTCAAGGTATCCAAATACTGGTTGGTCAAAAGGATGGACATGATTTGTTCTTCTGTCATGCCAACATTGGCTTCCTTGAGTTCGGTGATAGATTCTGCCAATCCATCCACAATCGCCTTACGTTGTTGGGCAATCCCCACACCATGAAGGCGGTCTTTTTCTGCTTCGGCTTCAGCTGCAGTGACAATTTTAATCTTATCGGCTTCTGCCAATTCTTGCGCTGCGACCCGTTTGCGTTGCGCCGCATTGATTTCATTCATGGATTGCTTAACTTCTGCATCTGGCTCCACCTTAGTAATCAAGGTTTTCACGATAATGTAGCCGTAAGTGGTCATTTCTTCTGCTACTTGGTGTTGAACTTCAAGGGCAATCTCATCTTTTTTCTCAAACAATTCGTCCAAGGTTAATTTGGGAACAGAAGAGCGAAGAGCATCTTCGATATAAGATTTAATCTGAGATTCTGGACGCATGAGTTTATAGTAGGCATCTGTCACGCTCTGCTCATTGACACGGTACTGAGTCGCTACATTCATCATCACGAACACATTGTCCTTGGTCTTGGTCTCAACCACAATATCACTTTGCAGCAAGCGCAACTGAATGCGTGCTGCAATCGAGTCAATCCCAAAAGGCAAGCGAATATGAATACCGCTGTTGGAAACCTTTTGGTATTTCCCAAAGCGTTCAATAATCGCCACCGACTGCTGACGAACCACATAAACTGTACTCAGTGTGACTATCACCAATAGGAGCACACAAACAATCAGAAAAATCATGAAAAATATTGCCATAATGGAACCTCCACAAGTATTTTTCTAGTATTATATCACATTTAAAGAAGGCTGTGCCGTTTTTACTGCGATTTTTCCTGAAATGTCAATAATTAGAGGTGAAACTGCATTTCAAGTTAGTAATCTCTTTTTTTCACTGCATTAACTTCTATAGAATCTTCATCCATAGTCAGAGAATGACTTGCCTTAACTTTTCTCTCGTGCTATACTATTTATGAAATTAATGAATAGGAGATATTTCATGAAATCAGCAAAAACTACTGTTACAATCCTTTCTGCACTTGCATCTGTCGTCTTATTATCTAGTTGTGCAACAAAGTCTACAGAAACACAGACAAGCAATAAGAGCTCATCTGATAATCAGATTACAATGACATATGACCAACTACGGTCAAGAGAAAATACTATGTCAACCCTTTGGTATCAAAAATCAGCTGAAACCAAAGCCTTGTATCTACAAGGTTATAATGTTGCCACAGATCGTCTAAAGGAATTACTGAAAACAGAATCAGACAAGCCTTATTCAATCATTTTGGACTTAGATGAAACAGTCTTAGATAATAGTCCTTATCAAGTTCAAAATATCAAAGACGGAACAGCATTCACACCTGAAAATTGGGATATTTGGGTTCAAAAAGCTGCAGCAAAAGCCGTCCCAGGAGCCAAGACGTTTCTTCAATTTGCCAATCAAAACGGCATCCAAATTTACTATATTTCTGACCGCTCAGTTAATCAAATAGATGCTACGATTAAAAATCTAGAAAACGAAGGAATCCCTGTACAAGGGCGTGATCACCTCATGCTCTTAGAAAGTGGTGTAAAATCCAAAGAAGGGCGTCGCCAAGCAGTTCAAGAGAAAACTAATCTAGTATTACTATTTGGTGATAACCTCGTAGACTTTGCAGATTTTTCGAAGATTTCTGAATCTGACCGTGATAAACAACTTGAAGAATTGCAAAAAGAATTCGGTGAAAAATTCATCATCTTCCCAAATCCAATGTACGGATCATGGGAAACAGCTGTCTACGCTGGCAATAAATTGGATGCTAAAGGTCAAGTGGAAGAACGCCAAAAGGCTTTGCAAGGTTTTAATAAATAAAACAAATAAGCTGATTCTATATAAACTAAGGTTAACTTACAATCTTCAAAAAGTGGATAGGAAGGAATTCTGATAATCAGAAAACTTTCCTATCCACTTTTTTAATTGATATAACATCAAGCTTTTATACATCTGATACTATACGTTTTTCTGATTTTAAAGACTTTGTCGCCTAGACCCTATATTTCAAGCATTAAGTGACCTTGATGATATAAATTTATTGTGGTATACTATTTTTGTCATCGGTTACCGATTACGTTCCTATGGGTTCGTGAGAGGAGGTGAAACTAATGAGCCTTATCATAGAGCTCGCTCTTACTATTATAGCGGATGTTATAGCTGGAATTATCTTGTATTTCGTCTGCAGATGGCTAGATAGTAAGGAGTAGACCGAGTGACTAGCCTATAAACACCCGTTAAATCGCTAAGATACGTCAAAAAAGCCCTTAACTACGGCAATAGTTAGGGGCTTTGGTGTTCTAATGAACCTTATCAATTAACTATATTCTAGCATATAATCTACAATAGTTCAAGCATTAAGTGACCTTGATGATCTAAATTTAGTGTGGTATAATACTTTTGTCATCGGTTACCGATTACGTTCCTATGGGTTCGTGAGAGGAGGTGAAACTAATGAGCCTTATCCCAGAGCTCGCTCTTACTATTATAGCAGACGTCATAGCTGGAATCATCTTGTATTTCGTTTGCAAATGGCTAGATGGTAAGAAGTAGACCGACTGACTAGCCTATCAACACCCGTTAAATCGCTAAGATACGTCAAAAAAGCCCTTAACTATGGCACTAGTTAGGGGATTTGGTGTTCTAATGAACCTTATCCATTAACTACATTCTAGCATATAAGCCCAGATATTTCAAGAGTTTTATTTATTATTTAAAGTTCCTTAGTTCTGAAAGGTATTTGATTTTTCATCAATTCATTTAAAAATACTATACAAATTTCTTTACATTTTCCATAAGTGTGATATAATGAACTCAATAAGATAACTTGTGAAGGATAAACGCTGGGTCCCAGAATGGGGTAGACTGAAAGGTTGAGCATTCCTATGTGCCTGGGGTTATCTTTTTATTTTGATTTTTTAAGGCTCTCTACAAAGTTTAGAGGGTCTTTTTCTATTTCTGTAATGATAAAGTCAACAAATTGCTGTGAATAGGTATAGTGCTCAGACTTACCTATTTTATGGTAATATGCAAATTTCTCGTCAGTTTTTATTGAATAGAAATCAATGATTAAGGTTAGAACATATTGATTGAAACCAGATTTATAATTTAATTTGATATTCTTCTTGTTTAATCGATCATTTACAACTGAGATGATATTCCCGTATGAATATTTGTGAGTCTCTGATGGATCTTTTAAATCTTTTACTATTGCTACTTGAGAGGGAGATTGATTTGCAATTGAGACAACGAAGTCAGCTTCAGACTTTTTCTTTGTGATGTATAGGTTTTGTTTTACACCGATTGCAAATTTATCTGAATTATACTCAGAAACAAGAACATCTATAGCATTTGCTTGCTGAATAAACTTTTCTGCAATTTCCGCTGGGTATTTTAGTCTGATTTGTTCATTTGTCAGAGGCTCATAACTTGCTGATATAGTTAGGAAATTTTGTGCAATGGTCTCAGTGATGTCTCTACCATGAAATCTCTGAAGTTCATTGACATAGTTAAGTACACACGCTTGAAATAGTGGAGCGTACTTTAGTTCGTAATCCTCTGTAATATAATGTGTGCTGATATTTCTAAGCTCAATAATACGCTCCAGATTTAGTCGAATTCGTGTACTATCATCGGAATAAATTTTCTTGATAACATTTTCAAGGCTGAGAGTTCTATCTGGATTATCCTTAAAATAGATTGATAGATTTCTATTTAGCATTTCAGACTTCAACATCAACTCCCAAGCATTACATATGAAAAAACTGAATCCTTCAATACGATATTTGATTGTAGGCTTGTTGTAAATTTCCAGCCCCATAATAAAGGCCTCAACACTTTTATCAACAAGTCGTTGACTTAAATTTTTCATATTTTTCTTCCCTCCAATCTAACTATTAAGCAATCTTTTTAATAAAAACAGTTGCTTTTTATTTTTTTCTTATTCATTTGTCAAATTTGCCGTTTTTTACAGTTTAGTTTATAAAGTCGGATTTCCCTTCCTCCATAATTTTCTTTTATAAAACATCAAGCCCTTAACTGACATCTGATTACTAAACAGGTAACTTACGAAAAATACGCAGACATATCAGAATTACAAGAGAATTTCTAATATCACTATATCGCTTCTTTTATTAAAGACTAACTTTTTTGTTAAAATGTTTATACTCAACAAAAATCAAAGAGCAAATTAGAAAACTAGGATTATATATTCCTGTAGAATATACCAAAACACCCCTTAACTATCGCACTAGTTAAGGGATTTGGTGTTCTAATGAACCTTGCCTATCGATTTTATTCTAACATACAGGTCCAGATATTTCAAGAGTTTTATTTATTATTTAAAGTTCCTTAGTTCTGAAAGGTATTTGATTTTTCATCAATTCATTTAAAAATACTATACAAATTTCTTACATTTTCCATAAGTGTGATATAATGGACTCAATAAGATAACTTGTGAAGGATAAACGCTGGGTCCCAGAATGGGGTAGACTGAAAGGTTGAGCATTCCTATGTGCTGGGGGGTATCTTTTTATTTTGATTTTTTAAGGCTCTCTACAAAGTTTAGAGGGTCTTTTTCTATTCCTGTAGAATATACCAAAACACCCCTTAACTATGGCAGTAGTTAGGGGCTTTGGTGTTCTAATGAACCTTATCCGATAAAATTATTCTAACATACAGATCCAGATATTTCAAGAGTTTTATTTATTTTTTAAAGTTCTGGAAAGGTCTATAATGAAGTTAGCCATCTAGTATCAAAAAACCAACTAGCTCCTATGAACTAGTCGGTTTCTAATCAATGTGCCAACATTTCTTGGGCGATTTCTTGTCCAGATAGGTTATCTGGGTAGTAGGTTGGCCAGTTATCCATTTCTTCAAAGAGGGCTTCTTGGCTGGTGCCTCCAAAGAAGATATGGAAATGTTCTGCCTTAACTGGGGCGATATTGTGGTCACTAAACTGAACATACTTGAACTGTCCAGCGTCCGCATCTGTCGCTTCAAAGAGGAAGCGCACACCACGATTACCTTTCTTGTAAGTTAAGATTTTCTTTCCAACATACTTATAAGTATATTTCTTACTTTGTCCACCTTGAACAAATTCCATAGTGTTATCAGTAATATTAATCTTAGTCACATCTGTCTGATAGCCTTTTGTATAGTAGGCCTTGTACTCAGCCTGAGTCATCTTACCAGTCAACTTAGCCTTGTAGTCAAAGACTTGATCAAAAGTTCCATCTTCAAGGAAAGGATAAACTGATTGCCAGTTACCTGCATAGTCACTCAAGGTGCGGTCCTTGACGTCTGCATCCTCAAAGTAACCATTTTGAACTGTCTTGGTATCCTCTGCCTTTTCAGGCTCGATTGCTGGACCTTCTTGGTCCGTTGTTTGTTTCAAAGCCTTGAGGTTTTTCTCCATGATAGAGATGTAATTTTCTCCCGCCTTGGTGTCCTCTTCTGTCAGACTTTCTAAAGGATTAAGGACATCTGTTTTGACACCTGCCTCTTTTGAAAGTGTGTTAGCAAGGGCTTGTGAGGCATTTTCTTCAAAGTAGATATAGGCGATTTTATTTTTCTTGACGTACTCTGTCAATTCTGCCAGACGTGCAGCTGATGGCTCTGCATCTGGTGAGAGACCTGAGATTGATACTTGCTTGAGACCGTAGTCCAAGGCAAGGTAGTTAAAAGCTGCGTGCTGAGTCACAAAGCTCTTTTGTTTGGCTTGAGACAAGCCTTCTGCATAAGCCTTATCCAATGTTTGCAATTTTTCGATATAGGCAGATGCGTTCTTTTCAAAGGTCTCTTTTTTATCAGGATAATCTGCCGATAAGCTGTCACGGATGTGCTCTACTAGTTTAATGGCACGAACTGGTGATAACCAAACATGGGGGTCAAACTCATGGTGATGGCCTTCTTCTCCATGGTCATGGTCTCCCTCTTCTTCCTCACCACCTGGCAAGAGCAACATATCGCCTGTCGCCTTGATGGTTTTCACTTTTTTCTTATCCAAAGTATCTAGCAATTTAGGAACCCAAGTTTCCATGTTTTCATTTTCATAAACGAAGGTATCTGCATCTTGGATTTTGGCAACTGCCTTGGCAGACGGTTCGTATTCATGGGGTTCTGTACCAGCACCGATGAGGAGTTCTACATTAGCAGTATCTCCTGCGACTTGCTTGGTAAATTCATAGACAGGGTAAAAGGTTGTCACGATATTGAGTTTGCCATCTGCCTGTTTTTGATTGGAACAAGCCACTAAAAACAAGGCACATAAACTGGCTAGCAATAAGCTAATTTTTTTCATCTTAGTCTCCTATTTGATAAAACGTCTTACTAAACTAATTAGTAAGAAAACAGTTACAAAAATAATGGTAATACTTGCACTTGCAGGTGTTTCTGCATAGTAGGAAATGTAAAGTCCTGCTACCATTCCCAAAAATCCAATAGCACTGGCTAACAGCATAACCGATTTAAAGTTTTTCCCCAGACGCAGGGCAATACTAGCTGGCAAGACCATAATGGTCGATACCAGAAGAGCTCCTGCTGCAGGAATCATAAGAGCAATGGCCACCCCTGTCACCATGTTAAAAAGAATAGACATGGTACGAACTGGCAAGCCATCCACAAAGGCCGTATCCTCATCAAAGGTCAGGATATACATAGGACGAAGGAAGAGGAAGGTCAAAATCAAAACAACCGCCGCAATGACAAAGAGGGAAACGACCTGCTCTTCGCTGATAGTCACAATCGAACCAAAAAGATACTGGTCCAAACTCATAGAACTCGAGCTTTTCCCCTTGCTCATGACAATCAGAGAAACAGCCAGACCCGTTGACATGAGGATTGCTGTCCCGATTTCCATAAAACTCTTGTAAACCGTACGGAGATACTCCAGAAAGACCGCCGCAATCAAGACAATAGCAATAGTTGAAATAGTCGGAGAAATCCCTAGGACCAGACCAAAAGCTACACCCGAAAGCGAGACGTGGCTGAGGGTATCACTCATCAAACTCTGACGGCGCAAGATAAGAAAGGTTCCTAATACTGGCGAGAAGAGACTCATGGCAATAACCGCCAGAAAGGCACGCTGCATAAAGTCATAAGATAATAAACTAAGCATGACCCACCTCCTGATCATTCTCATGAACGTTGAAACAACGCCATGGCGAGTCTTGGTTACGGACTAGATGAATATTGCGGTCCGCATAGTCCTTAACTTCTTCAGGATCATGGGTAATCATCAAAACAGCCTTGCCATGATGATGGGCGCTGTGGTGCATGAGTTCGTAAAATTCATTTTTACTTCCTGCATCCATCCCCGTTGTCGGCTCATCTAGGATAAACACATCTGGGTCAGAAGCAAACATACGCGCAATCACCGCTCGCTGCTTTTGTCCTCCAGATAGAGACCCCAAGCGTTTGTCTCGGTGTTCCCACATACCAACTGAGTCCAAACTAGCCTTGATATGCTCCTCATCATGAGCATTCAAACGACGGAACCAACCCTTTCGTGGATAGCGACCCGACTTGACAAACTCATAAACTGTACTTGGAAAACCAGCATTAAAACTGGCAATCTGTTGAGGAAGGTAAGCTATTCTCAATTTCTTACCCTGCGTATTTGTCTTTGAAATAGTTACCTTACCAATGCGTGGTTGGAGAATTCCAAGACTGGCCTTGATGAGTGTCGTCTTAGCCGCTCCATTCTCCCCCGTCAAGGTAACAAATTCCCCACTATCAACACTATAATTGATATGTTCAAGAACAGGCTCCTTATCATAATAGAAGGATAAATCCTCTACCGTAATATATCTCATTATTTGATTTCTCCTACTAAAGCAGTCAAAAACCGCTGGATCACTTTTTGTTCATTTGGAGTAAACTGAGTCGCCACTTGTTCATAGGTTAAAAGTGTATGCTCATGGTGATGGTGGTGCTCCTCAGCAATTGGACGAGCCAAATCAGTCAACTGATAAAAAATCACACGCGCATCCTTAGGATCTTTAGATGTTTCCAACATGCTTTCCTTGACCAAAGATTTAATGGCCTTGGTAACTGCCGCCTGACTGACATTGAGGCGACGAGCTAATTCTGAATTTGTTAAAGATTCCTCTGACAAAAGCATGAGAATATGCTCCTGGGTATTGGTCAGAGCCACCTCGCTAGTGCAATGACCTATTAGAATTTCATGCTGATTTTCTGCCTGCAAAATCACCTCATTCAAAAAAGCATCGATATCCTTCGCTAGCTGTCTCATATCTGACTCCTTTCCTTTTGGATTTCTCCATTTTTAAGAGAAAAATACTATTCTGTAGAATTTTATTTACCAGTTAATTATATCACAAGCAAAAAAAGAGTCAAGAAAAAACGTAAAAATCGGCTTCATTCTTGAACTCTTCTATATTATTTATTGAAATTCTTTGACATCTCCATCATAAGTCGCCCAATCTTTGCTGAAAAAGCGCTCATTCAGATGGTAAGTCGGAGCTGGTGTGGGATTGGATAGGAAAGGATCAACTGCCTTGTCAAAAGCCAACCAACCCAACCAACCAAGGTGAATGGTGTCCTTCATAAAGAAAGGCTCCCCACCATCCTTAGAAAAATCTGCTATATTGGTAAAACCTTGACTCTCTAACTGGTAGCGAATCTTCTGCACCGTTTGTTGGTACATATCCTCTCGTAGACCAGCATAGTCCATCCATTTTTTATTAACAGGTGGAATGATAAAAATCGGGTTTACTTTAGATTTAGAAAACTGTGTTAAAACCAACTGCAGGTCATTATACTCTGGCGACTTGAGATAGGTGAAGTTTTTCTGAGAATCCTTTAATTTCTTCAAATCCTTCTTGATCTGCTTATTATAGAAATAATTTTCCATTCCCAGATCATTATTAGAAGTATTTTTTTCTGCATCTGCTTTAACGACATCTTCTATGGCTTGATAAGAAAACTGGTCTGGCAAGGTCTTTAAATACTTAACTACATGTTTATCATAATTGACATAGCCTCTAACGGAAAACTGACCAAAAAAGGAAGCTTGTCGTTCATTAAACCGAGCCAATAATTCAATCATGTCATTGTCTGCCGTCGACAATTCTTCCTTACTTGCCAACTTCTGAACCAGATCCTTCATAGCTACGTTAGGAAACTGCTGTAGTAAGCGAGTCGCTGCATATTGACTCGCCTGATCTCCAGATTGATGTTCCAGAAAACTGGTCAACTGGTCTCCATTAAAATACTGCTGAAAGGCTGCTGGCTCATAGCCATTTTTACTGAACCACTGAGGTGAGATAACATACACAACTTGTTTATTCTCCAGCTGTGGCAACATCTGTTGCATTCCAAAATACTGATTAAGCGATGCAGCTCCCCTCTGTCCTAAAAGATAAGGACGGTAGGAGCGATTGTATTTCTCAGCTAATACCGCAGGATGAGCACCATCAAAACGAAGCCATTCACTAGAGCCAAAGAAGGGAACAAAACGCATATTTGGATCAGATAGTGCTCTGACTTTTTGACTTCGCTCCTTAAAACTATCGATAGTAGTAGCCACCGCTGAACGCTTTTCAGCTCCTAGATTATGACGCATCTCAGTAGGATAAAAGAAAATGAGCAGAAAAACCAACAAACCAGCTATCAAGACCGGTCCGAAGATCATCCATAAGCGTTTAAGCATTTTGTAGCTCCACAATACCAGCTATGATTTTATTAGCTGTATTCCAGTCATCGCGACCAAACTCTGTCACAGGGACACGAATATCAAAACGGTTCTCAATCTCCACAATCAACTCAACCGTTCCCATACTATCCAAGACACCTGCATCAAAAAGATCTTCATCCATCATGTCAGAAACATCTTCCATAAACAACTCATCAATAATTTCGATAACTTCTGATTTGATATCCATATTTTATTTCCTTTTATTTTTTAAACCATAGGTCATTCAAAAATCCAGAAAAGATTAAGAATGACAGCATGACGACATGGAAGGTGACAACCATGCCAAGCAACTGAATCCAGCGATTATCAGGTAGAGCAGCTTTCCCTGCTTTTTTCCGTTCCTTATTGAGCGTCTTTTTCTTACGAATCCAAGCGTCATTGATGACCAAGCCTAATCCATGAAAGAGTCCATAGGCGATGTAGTACCAAGTCACTCCATGCCAAAATCCCATGATTAGCATATTGACAACGTAGGCTACACTTGAGGTTACATTGCGATTTTTAAAGACCTTCTTTCTGGTCAATACCATGACCATTCGCATAAAGACAAAGTCACGGAACCAGAAAGACAGACTCATATGCCAGCGATTCCAAAACTCCTTCAAATCCCTTGATAAAAAGGGCTTGTTAAAGTTGATAGGGCTACGGATTCCCATTAAATTTGAGATGGCTAAGGCAAACATAGAATAACCTGCAAAGTCAAAGAAAAGTTCCAGACCAAAGGTATACATAACTGCCAAGGCATAGAGGTTAAAGAAGCCACCTGACTGCAAGGCTAAATTCTTCAAAGGAGGCAACAAGGTCTCTCCTAAAACATGAGCTAGGATAAACTTATACAAAAATCCCCACATGATATAGCGAACAGATTCATCCAGCATATCCATCAACTCATCTCGCTCAGGAATGGTCTGATAATTTTCATTAAACCGCTTAAAGCGATCGATTGGGCCACTTGAAAAAGTCGGCATGAAGAGAAGGAAACGGAGGAATTCCCAGAGGGTAAAATCCTTAATCACTCCATCTCTCAGCTCGATGATAATCCCAACCGAACGAAAGGTCAGGTAAGAAATTCCCAAAAATCCAAGCAAAGACTGCGTTCCATTGATAGCTGGTTGCACCTTGACAAAGATAATCGGAAGGAGGGACAGAAAACTAACTAAGTAGAAGACCCACTGGCCATCCTTACTTTTTCGATAATGCTTGTAGAAGAGTACGAGCAATATTTCCCAGCACAGATAAATACCCAAGGCAGCTAGTTGATTGGTCTTCCCACCTACCAACATGGTGACGATAAAGAAGAGGCTAACCAGCACTTCATACCAGGCAAAGCGTTTCTTGAAAAAGAGACCGATAAAGATGGGCAAGGTTGCAGCAATCACATAGACAAAATACTGAGGATTTCCGTATGGCTCTAAATGAGGAAGCTGTTGAAAGAACTCCATCATCTCTTATTCACCTCGTTAATCAATCCTTTGATGTCAATTTTTCCATTTGGAGTCAGTGGCAAACTGTCTCGATAAAGGAATTTAGACGGCATCATGTAGGACATCATAATATCTGTCAAGTCTTCCTTAATTGCCTTGGTAATATCGATATCACGCTCAAACTGCTCACGAACACCATCTTTTAAGATGACATAGGCCAATAGATTTTGCACCTTGTGGTCTTTATTATAACGTGGCACAGCTACAGCAGACTCAATATAGCGAGACTTATTAAGATTTTGAGAGACATCTTCTAGCTCAATGCGGTAACCGTTGAACTTAATCTGGAAGTCCATGCGTCCACCGTAGAGAAGCAAGCCCTCATCTGTCATGGTTCCCACATCACCTGTGTGATAGGCTGGCAGTCCTTCAAATTCAAAGAAGGCTTCCCCTGTTTTTTCAGGATTGTTCATATAACCTTTTGAAACAGCTGGTCCAGAAACAATGATTTCTCCCTGTTGACCATTTGGCAATTTATTGCCGTCCTCGTCAATGATAAAGGTTGGAGAATCAGCCTTGGTATAGCCGATTGGTAGGCGTTTGAGAGTCGCCAACATCTCGTCTGTCACAGCAACAGCTGACAATGCTACTGTCGCTTCTGTTGGGCCGTAGGCATTGATAATACGGGCATTTGGGAATCGCTCACGCAGTTTTTGCGCTGTTTTGACCGTCAATTCTTCACCATCAAAGTAGAAATGCGTGATGCCAGGCATTTTCTCACTATTAAAGTCTTCTGATAACATGGCCATATCCGCAAAGGATGGTGTTGAAGTCCAGATAGCGATTGGCAATGAAAAGATAGCCGCAAAAAGTTGCTTAAAGTCCTGAGTAATGGCTGAAGGGAGGGCAAAAAGTGTACCACCCAGTGCCAAGGTCGGTGCCCAGTACATGACAGACAGATCAAAAGAATAAGGTGGCTGGGCCAGCATTTGCGGACGACTTGGCGTCGCAAATTCCTTATCTGTAATCATCCAGTTGGTAAAGCTGAGGAGGTTATCATGGGAAATCTGCACTCCCTTAGGCTTACCAGTCGTACCAGAAGTAAAGATAATGTAGTAGTTATCATCGCCCTTGACTGGATGCGTGATTTCATAGTTATTCCCTTGAGCAAAGGCCTCTTGAACCTGAGCTAGAGTCATCATTGGTGTAGAAACCTGCTTCAAGGGAAAGTCTGAGATGGCAATAATCAAGCTTGGCTCTGCTATTTCTAAAATAGCCGAAACTCGCTCCAAGGCCGAATGGCTATCAATTGGAATGTAGGCATGACCTGACTTAGTCAGCGCTACAAAGGTTGCCAACATTTCATATTCTTGGCCACCAAAAACAACCACAGGAGACTTCTCAGGCAAGCCTAGTTGGTCAATGACTGCAGCCAAACTATCCGAATCAGCCTTTAAATCGCCATAAGTGTGTTCCTGCCCCAAAACATTATAGACAGGATAGCTAGGCTGTGTCTGAGCAAAATGCTCAATGGTTTCAATCATATCTACTATTGGTTTATTTGACACAATAGGAATTCTCCTTCAAGTTAAAATTCATTATAGATAAAGCTTCCTTGACCCTGACCAAGATAGCTAAAGAAGTAAAGCAGCCCTAGAAAGATAAGAAAATACAAGGCTGTCCGACCAAGAAAAAGGTACAATTCTTTTCTCTGTTTCATCAAGAAAAACCATTCATTTCTGTAATTTTTCGCTAAAATAAGAGTGATTCTTACTATAGTATTTTTCTACTATTGTACCACTTTATAGACTAGTTTTTCAATTGTTTACCGTACATTTTCACTAGATTTCAGCTTATTTTAAGGATTATGCGCTTTTTCTATGTATATTTTATACTGGACTAAAATCAAA
>NZ_VMMW01000060.1:0-8019 GCF_013277425.1 Streptococcus sp. 79 | reverse complement strand
TTTGAAAATAATTGAGTATGAGTATTAAATCAAATAAAATCCAACTATTTTGCGAACTTTTTATATTTTTTTCGTAAAACGCTTTACAAGTTTTTAAAAACATGATATAGTAATAAAGCTTAGAAAATGAGATGATGTTTTCTAGCAAATATAAACCCGAGTAAAAAATGCCTACGGACAGGCAGGGTTGAATGCCGAAGCGTGGTTGAAAAACCACATTATTGATAGGGTTAAAAGCCTACTTTTATAAGTTGATGTTAGGACACTTGTCCTAATTCATAAATTTTTAGTGTGGTGAAAGCACACGTCATCTTGTGAAACGATCAATAAAGTACGTAATATTTGCTACTAGAGAGTTAGGAAACATCGGGAACAGACATACTCAACAGAAACAAACATAAAAACGTCAGAAGATTGCAGAGCAGGTGAAAACCTGCTCTTTTTTCATGAGTCAACCTTTAGTTCCTTAGTTTTCATAAGGTCCTAAAAATATTGAAAGGAGTATGTCTTGAAGGAGTTAGATCAAAATCAAGCCCCAATTTATGAGGCCTTGGTGAAGTTACGCAAGAAAAGGATTGTTCCCTTTGATGTACCAGGTCACAAACGCGGACGAGGAAATCCAGAACTTGTCGAACTGTTAGGTGAAAAATGTGTTGGCATTGATGTCAATTCGATGAAACCCTTGGATAATCTTGGTCACCCCATTTCGATTATTCGGGATGCAGAGGAGCTGGCTGCAGATGCTTTTGGAGCAGCCCATGCCTTTCTCATGATTGGGGGAACAACCTCATCGGTGCAGACTATGATTCTCGCAACCTGCAAGGCAGGAGATAAGATTATTCTTCCACGAAATGTCCATAAATCTGCTATCAATGCGCTGGTTCTATGTGGTGCTATTCCCATCTATATCGAGATGAGTGTAGATCCTAAGATTGGTATCGCTTTAGGTCTTGAAAATGACCGAGTTGCACAGGCAATAAAGGACCATCCAGATGCCAAGGCCATTTTGATTAACAATCCTACTTACTATGGAATCTGTTCAGACCTAAGGGGATTGATAAAAATGGCTCATGAAGCTGGTATGATGGTTTTGGTAGATGAGGCCCACGGAGCGCATTTGCATTTCACTGATAAACTTCCAATTTCTGCTATGGATGCAGGTGCTGATATGGCAGCAGTCTCCATGCATAAGTCTGGTGGGAGTTTGACACAAAGCTCGCTTCTTTTAATCGGAGAGCAGATGAATCCTGAGTACGTTCGTCAGATCATCAACCTGACCCAGTCAACATCCGCCTCTTACTTGTTGATGGCTAGTTTAGATATTTCACGTCGCAACTTGGCCCTTCGAGGCAAAGAGTCGTTTGAGAAAGTCATTGAGCTATCCGAGTACGCTCGTCGTGAAATCAATGCTATTGGTGGCTACTACGCTTACTCAAAAGAATTAGTAGATGGTGTCTCAGTTTGTGATTTTGACGTGACCAAGCTGTCAGTTTACACTCAGGGTATTGGCTTAACAGGTATCGAGGTTTATGACCTCCTACGAGACGAATACGACATTCAGATCGAGTTTGGTGATATTGGCAATATCTTGGCCTATATTTCGATTGGTGACCGTATCCAAGACATCGAGCGCTTGGTCGGTGCTTTGGCTGATATCAAGAGACTCTATTCACGAGATGGGAAGGACTTGATAGCTGGAGAATATATCCAGCCTGAGCTAGTGCTGTCTCCACAAGAAGCCTTCTATTCAGAGAGAAAAAGTTTAACCTTAGATGAGTCTGTTGGACAGGTCTGTGGGGAATTTGTCATGTGCTATCCTCCAGGAATCCCTATCTTGGCTCCTGGGGAACGCATTACACGTGAAATTGTAGACTATATCCAATTTGCCAAGGAACGTGGTTGCTCCCTCCAAGGGACAGAAGATCCTGAGGTCAATCACATCAACGTCATTAAGAGAAAGGAGAACTAGATGGATTTATGGTTTTCTGAAGTTCATACTCCAGATGTGAAATTGTCCCTTAGAACAGCCAAACAACTCTACGCTGGAAAAAGTGAATGGCAGGATATCGAAGTCTTAGATACGCCAGCTTTTGGAAAGATTTTAATTTTAAATGGGCACGTCTTGTTCTCAGATGCTGATGATTTTGTCTATAATGAAATGACCGTCCACGTTCCCATGGCTGTCCACCCAAATCCCAAGAAAGTATTGGTTATTGGGGGTGGTGATGGAGGTGTTGCCCAAGTATTAACACTCTATCCTGAACTGGAGCAAATCGATATCGTGGAACCAGATGAGATGCTGGTTGAGGTCTGTCGTGAGTATTTCCCAGATTTTGCCGCAGGGCTAGATGATCCTCGTGTTACCATTTACTATCAAAATGGGCTACGCTTTTTACGAAACTGTGAAGATGACTATGATATTATCATCAACGATGCGACAGATCCATTTGGCCATACGGAAGGGCTCTTTACCAAGGAATTTTACGGCAACAGTTACAGAGCCTTGAAAGAAGATGGCATCATGATTTACCAGCATGGGAGTCCCTTCTTTGATGAGGATGAGTCGGCTTGCCGAAGCATGCATCGTAAGGTTAATCAAGCCTTTCCAATTAGTCGGGTCTACCAAGCCCATATCCCAACCAGTCCAGCTGGCTATTGGTTGTTTGGATTTGCATCGAAAAAATACCACCCTGTCAAAGATTTTGACAAGGAAGGCTGGAAAAAACGCCAGCTTTTCACAGAATACTACACTGCAAACTTACACGTAGGAGCCTTTATGTTGCCCAAGTATGTTGAGGACATTTTAGAAGAAGAGGAAGGAAAAAAATGAGTCGTTTACTAGTTATTGGATGTGGGGGCGTTGCCCAAGTTGCTATTTCAAAGATTTGTCAAGATAGCGAAACTTTTACAGAGATTATGATTGCTAGCCGTACCAAATCAAAATGTGATGACTTGAAAGCGAAGCTAGAAGGTAAAACAAGTACAAAGATTGAGACAGCTGCTCTTGATGCTGACAAGGTAGAAGAAGTGATTGCCCTGATTGAAAGCTACAAACCAGAAGCTGTTTTGAATGTAGCTCTGCCTTATCAAGATTTAACCATTATGGATGCTTGTTTGGCAACAGGTGTTCACTATATCGATACAGCCAACTACGAAGCAGAAGACACAGAAGACCCTGAGTGGCGTGCTATCTACGAAAAACGTTGTAAGGAACTTGGTTTTACAGCCTACTTTGACTACTCATGGCAGTGGGCTTATCAGGAGAAATTCAAAGAAGCTGGCTTGACCGCTCTTCTTGGTTCTGGTTTTGACCCAGGTGTGACTAGTGTCTTTTCAGCTTACGCCCTTAAACATTATTTTGATGAAATCCACTATATCGACATTTTAGACTGTAATGGTGGTGACCACGGTTATCCATTTGCGACAAACTTTAACCCAGAAATCAATCTACGCGAGGTTTCTGCGCCAGGTTCTTACTGGGAAAATGGAAAATGGGTTGAAGTCGAAGCTATGTCTATCAAGCGTGAGTATGATTTCCCTCAAGTTGGACAAAAAGATATGTATCTCCTTCACCATGAAGAAATCGAATCATTAGCAAAGAATATTCCAGGAGTTAAACGCATTCGCTTCTTTATGACTTTTGGTCAATCATACTTGACGCACATGAAATGCTTGGAAAACGTTGGTCTCCTTCGTACAGATACTATTAATTTTAATGGACAAGAAATCGTACCAATCCAATTCTTGAAAGCCTTGCTTCCAGATCCAGCCAGCCTTGGTCCACGCACGGTTGGTAAAACCAATATCGGTTGTATCTTTACAGGTGTAAAAGATGGCGTTGAAAAGACCATCTACATCTACAATGTTTGCGACCATCAGGAATGTTACGCAGAAGTTGGTTCACAAGCCATTTCTTACACGACAGGAGTTCCAGCCATGATTGGGACAAAATTGGTTATGAACGGTACTTGGAAACAAGCTGGAGTGTATAACCTTGAAGAGTTGGATCCAGATCCATTCATGGAAGCTTTGAATGAGTATGGTTTACCTTGGATTGTGGTTGAAAATCCGCAAATGGTGGACTAATGAAGTTAGAACAAGTACCAACACCAGCTTATGTTATTAACTTGGCAAAGTTAGAAGCCAATTGCCGTATCCTACATTATGTTCAAGAAGAAGCTGGTTGCAAGGTTTTGCTTGCCCAGAAGGCTTATTCCCTCTACAAAACCTATCCCTTGATTAGCCAGTATCTATCTGGTACGACAGCTAGTGGACTCTATGAGGCCAAATTGGCAAGGGAAGAATTTCCTGGTGAAGTTCATGTTTTTGCGCCAGCTTTCAAGGATGAGGACATGGAGGAATTGCTTGAGATAACAGATCATATCGTTTTTAATTCTGAGAGACAGTTGCGTAAACACGGTCCGCGTTGTCGGGAGGCTGGTATCAGTATAGGTCTCCGTATCAATCCCCAATGTTCAACTCAGGGGGATCACGCGCTCTATGACCCCTGTGCACCTGGTTCTCGTTTTGGAGTCACTCTAGACAAGGTTCCGAGTGATTTACTAGATTTGGTGGATGGTCTTCATTTTCATACCCTTTGCGAGCAGGGAGCAGATGATTTACAAACAACTTTGAAAGAAGTAGAAGAACAGTTTGGTCCCTACTTACATGAGGTAAAATGGCTCAATATGGGTGGTGGTCATCATATTACAAGAGAAGGTTACGATGTGGATTTGCTGATTTCAGAAATCAAGCGTATCCGAAAAACTTACAATCTTGAAATCTATATCGAGCCTGGTGAAGCCATTGCGCTTAATGCGGGTTATTTAGCAACTGAGGTATTAGATATTGTAGAAAACGGTATGGAAATCTTGGTTTTAGACGCCTCTGCGACCTGCCATATGCCTGATGTACTTGAGATGCCCTATCGTCCACCTTTGAGAAATGGCTTTGAGGCACAGGAAAAAGCCCATACCTACAGACTTTCTTCTAATACCTGTCTGACGGGCGATGTGATTGGTGATTATAGTTTTGAAAATCCAGTCCAAATCGGAGACAGACTTTATTTTCAAGACATGGCCATTTATTCTTTTGTCAAAAATAATACCTTTAATGGTATTGGATTGCCAAGTCTCTATCTCATGGACGAACAGGGAGACTGTAGCTTACTCAAAGCTTTTGGCTATCAAGACTTTAAAGGGAGATTATCATGATGGACAGTCCAAAAAAATTAGGCTATCACATGCCAGCAGAGTACGAACCCCATCATGGTACCCTCATGATATGGCCGACTCGACCAGGATCATGGCCTTTTCAAGGAAAGGCTGCTAAAAGAGCATTTACTCAGATCATCGAGACCATAGCAGAAGGGGAAAGAGTCTATCTTTTGGTGGAGCAGGCCTATCTATCTGAAGCCCAATCCTATCTTGGAGACAAGGTTGTTTATTTAGACATTCCCACCAATGATGCCTGGGCGCGTGATACAGGTCCGACTATTCTTGTCAATGATGAAGGCCAGAAATTAGCCGTGGATTGGGCCTTCAATGCTTGGGGAGGCACCTATGATGGTCTTTATCAAGATTATGAAGAGGATGACCAAGTAGCCAGTCGTTTTGCTGAGGCCTTGGAAAGGCCTGTCTATGATGCTAAACCTTTTGTACTGGAAGGAGGCGCAATCCATAGCGATGGTCAAGGAACTATTCTCGTAACTGAAAGTTGCTTGCTTAGTCCTGGTCGCAATCCTAACTTGACTAAAGAGGAGATTGAAAACACATTATTAGAAAGT
The DNA here is from genome assembly GCF_013277425.1 of Streptococcus sp. 79. Classification (NCBI taxonomy): domain Bacteria; kingdom Bacillati; phylum Bacillota; class Bacilli; order Lactobacillales; family Streptococcaceae; genus Streptococcus; species Streptococcus sp. 79. Next base: position 2,234 of record NZ_VMMW01000060.1, on the reverse strand, counting down.
CTTGGTGCTGAAAAAGTTATTTGGCTTCCTTATGGTATTTATCAGGATGAAACCAATGAACACGTCGATAATGTTGCTGCCTTTGTTGGTCCTGCTGAGCTTGTTTTGGCTTGGACAGATGACGAAAATGATCCCCAGTATGCCATGTCAAAAGCAGATCACGAATTCTTAGAGCAAGAAACAGATGCAAAAGGTCGTCACTTCACTATTCATAAACTTCCAATTCCAGCTCTTCATCAAGTTGTAACCGAAGAGGATTTGCCAGGCTACATCTATGAAGAAGGAGAAGAAGAGCGATACGCAGGTGAACGACTAGCAGCTTCCTACGTAAACTTTTATATTGCCAACAAGGCTGTCCTAGTTCCTCAGTTTCAAGATAAAAACGACCAAGTAGCCTTAGATATTCTCAGTGAGTGTTTCCCAGACCGTAAAGTTGTCGGAATTCCAGCCAGAGATATTCTCTTAGGTGGTGGCAATATCCACTGTATCACCCAACAAATCCCAGAATAGGAGAAAAAGATGAGAAATGTAAGAGTTGCAGCCATTCAGATGCAATGCGCCAAGGATGTGGCAACAAATATTCAAACAGCGGAGCGCTTAGTACGTCAGGCTACAGAACAAGGCGCTCAAATCATTCTCTTACCAGAGTTGTTTGAACGTCCCTATTTCTGTCAGGAACGTCAGTATGACTACTACCAGCATGCCCAGTCGGTGACAGACAATACAGCTATTCAGCATTTTAAAACCATTGCCAAGGAGCTAAAGGTCGTTTTACCAATCAGTTTCTATGAAAAAGATGGTAATGTCTTGTATAACTCTATTGCCGTCATTGATGCAGATGGTGAGGTGCTGGGTGTTTATCGAAAGACCCACATACCAGATGACCATTATTATCAAGAAAAATTTTATTTCACACCTGGCAACACAGGTTTCAAGGTCTGGGATACTCTCTATGCCAAGATCGGGATCGGTATCTGTTGGGATCAATGGTTCCCTGAAACAGCCCGCTGTCTTGCGTTAAATGGGGCTGAATTGCTCTTTTATCCTACAGCCATTGGTTCAGAGCCAATTTTAGATACGGATAGTTTTGGTCATTGGCAACGTACCATGCAAGGACACGCAGCAGCAAATATTGTTCCAGTCATCTCAGCCAATCGTTATGGATTGGAAGAGGTCACGCCTAGTGAGGAAAATGGCGGACAGAGTTCCAGTCTTGACTTCTACGGTTCCTCCTTTATGACGGATGAAACAGGAGCTATTCTAGAACGAGCTGAAAGACAAGAAGAAGCTGTTCTGTTAGCTACTTATGACCTAGACAAGGGAGCAAGTGAACGCCTAAACTGGGGCTTGTTTCGAGATAGAAGACCAGAAATGTATCAACGAATTACGGACTAGTAGGGGAGAAATGAGAGGTTCATTCTGCTAGACTAACTTCTTATTAGCAACTATAAGATACTATGGTATCTAGTAAATCGATTTTTATGATTCACTATTCTTTTATCTTGATTAGTCCGTATTTTATACTAGACTTCCTGCAAAACTAGAATCCTAGTTCATGATTGATAATACCAACAATCAAATTCATTCGTAATCCGAAGCGTTTACGATGATTTCGATAGGTTGTTGAAAACATTTTAAACGTTTTTACTTTGGCAAAGATGTTCTCAACCTTGCTTCTCTCCTTAGATAGCGCATGGTTACAGGCTTTCTCTTCAGCTGTTAGCGGCTTGAGTTTGCTGGATTTACGTGGAGTTTGTGCTTGAGGATATATCTTCATGAGCCCTTGATAAGCACTGTCAGCCAAGATTTTACCAGCTTGTCCGATATTTCTGCGACTCATTTTGAACAACTTCATATCATGACAATAGTTCACAGTGATCTCCAAAGAAATAATTCTCCCTTGACTTGTGACAATCGCTTGAGCCTTCATAGCGTGGCATTTCTTTTTACCAGAATAATTCGCTAATTGTTTTTTAAGGCGATGGATTTTTACTTCCGTCGCATCAATCATTACCGTGTCCTCAGAACTGAGAGGAGGTCTTGAAATCGTAAAACCACTTTGAACAAGAGTTACTTCAACCCATTGACTCCGATGGGTTAAGTTGCTTTCGTGGATACCAAAATCAGCCGCAATTTGTTCATAAGTTCGATATTCTCGCCCATATTGAAGACGCACTAAGACGGAATTCTAGGCTTAATTGAGGTTTTTATCCATATATAGCGTGTTTAATTTT
>NZ_VMMW01000006.1:0-18396 GCF_013277425.1 Streptococcus sp. 79 | reverse complement strand
TTGATTTCCCTTCCTTTTTCCATCGTTCGATTAAACGACGGCTATCGATTGTCAAATGTTTGGCTTTTGTAGTATAATGGTTTTTCATCTCTGTGCCTTTCTTGTGTTTGTGGTTGAACAACAAGTATAACACAGAGGTGTTTTCTTATGCCTAGAAGAGCTTTCATTTGACAAGAGGAACCCTTGAAGCAGTTTTGTCAGCTAAACCAAGGCTAATCTTAGCCTTGGCTTGTCAGCCTAACAGCATCAAGCCTCTTATCAAATGAAATCGAGGGCTAGCTATCAGCTAGTTGAACCATCTAATTTTTAGGAGGACTGGGTGGCTAACTTCATTATAGAACTTTCAGTTAAATTTTTACCAAGAATAATTCACAAAAACGTTGTAAAACACTTGCAATTTAGCTGAAATTTGATAAAATAGTAAGGAAAGTTAGACTGTATTGCCTACTGTCTATCTATAAAATATATTTTATTGGAGGCTTTTACTCAAATGGCAAAAGAAAAATACGATCGTAGTAAACCACACGTTAACATTGGTACTATCGGACACGTTGACCACGGTAAAACTACCCTAACTGCAGCTATCACAACTGTTTTGGCACGTCGCTTGCCTTCATCAGTTAACCAACCTAAAGACTATGCGTCTATCGATGCTGCTCCAGAAGAACGCGAACGCGGTATCACTATCAACACTGCGCACGTTGAGTACGAAACTGAAAAACGTCACTACGCTCACATCGACGCTCCAGGACACGCGGACTACGTTAAAAACATGATCACTGGTGCCGCTCAAATGGACGGAGCTATCCTTGTAGTAGCTTCAACTGACGGACCAATGCCACAAACTCGTGAACACATCCTTCTTTCACGTCAGGTTGGTGTTAAACACCTTATTGTCTTCATGAACAAAGTTGACTTGGTTGACGACGAAGAATTGCTTGAATTGGTTGAAATGGAAATCCGTGACCTATTGTCAGAATACGACTTCCCAGGTGACGATCTTCCAGTTATCCAAGGTTCAGCTCTTAAAGCTCTTGAAGGTGACTCTAAATACGAAGACATCGTTATGGAATTGATGAACACAGTTGATGAGTACATCCCAGAACCAGAACGTGACACTGACAAACCATTGCTTCTTCCAGTCGAAGACGTATTCTCAATCACTGGACGTGGTACAGTTGCTTCAGGACGTATCGACCGTGGTATCGTTAAAGTCAACGACGAAATCGAAATCGTTGGTATCAAAGAAGAAACTCAAAAAGCAGTTGTTACTGGTGTTGAAATGTTCCGTAAACAACTTGACGAAGGTCTTGCCGGAGATAACGTAGGTGTCCTTCTTCGTGGTGTTCAACGTGACGAAATCGAACGTGGACAAGTTATTGCTAAACCAGGTTCAATCAACCCACACACTAAATTCAAAGGTGAAGTCTACATCCTTACTAAAGAAGAAGGTGGACGTCACACTCCATTCTTCAACAACTACCGTCCACAATTCTACTTCCGTACTACTGACGTTACAGGTTCAATCGAACTTCCAGCAGGTACTGAAATGGTAATGCCTGGTGATAACGTGACAATCGACGTTGAGTTGATCCACCCAATCGCCGTAGAACAAGGTACTACATTCTCTATCCGTGAGGGTGGACGTACTGTTGGTTCAGGTATGGTTACAGAAATCGAAGCTTAATTCGATTTAGTTCCCAGAAGAACAATTATTTAAGTCAGACACTAAAAGAATCTTGCTTTGCAAGGTTCTTTTTTTCAGATATTGAACTAATACTCAATGAAAATCAAAGAGCAAACTAGGAAGTTAGCTGCAGGCTGCTCAAAACACTGTTTTGAGGTTGCATATAGAACTGACGAAGTCAGTTCAAAACACTGTTTTGAGGTTGTAGATAAGACTGACGAAGTCAGCTTAAAACACTGTTTTGAGGTTGTAGATAAGACTGACGAAGTCAGCTCAAAACACTGTTTTGAGGTTGTAGATAGAACTGACGAAGTCAGCTCAAAACACTGTCTTGAGGTTATAGATAAGACTGACGAAGTCAGCTCAAAACATGGTCTTGAGGTTGTAGATAGAACTGATGAAGTCAGCTTAAAACACTGTCTTGAGGTTGCAGATAGAACTGACGAAGTCAGCTCAAAACACTGTCTTGAGGTTGCAGATAGAACTGACGAAGTCAGCTCAAAACACTGTCTTGAGGTTGCAGATAAGACTGACGAAGTCAGCTCAAAACACTGTTTTGAGGTTGCAGATAAGACTGATGAAGTCAGTATCATATACATACGACAAGGCGAAGCTGACGCGGTTTGAAGAGATTTTCGAAGAGTATAAAATTGAATTGCTTATAAAAAGCTCCATACACTGGATGTGTATAGAGCGATGGGGCTTTATTTAATATAGAGTTCTTGATTTTTCAAGACAATTTCACGTACGCTCGCAAATTTCTTAAGTTTTTTAAGTTCTTCTGGATGAGTGACGAGAGTGATAACATAACCTTCCTTGCCCATACGGCCAGTACGGCCAGCACGGTGAGTGTAGGTTTCAATATCTCTAGGAATATCAAAGTTTACGACACATTCTAGGCTATCGATATCAATTCCACGTGCCAGAAGGTCTGTTGCTAGAAGCAGGGTTAGTTGCTTGTCTTTAAACTTTTCTAAGATGACTTTTCTAAATTTGACATTAACATCACTAGCGAGAGAAACAGCCAAGATATCCCGATACTGTAATTTTTCCTCTGCACTTCCAAGGTCTGATAGGCTGTTAAAGAAGACCAGACCGCGGAAATCCTCCACATGAGCTAGTTTTCGTAGCATATCCACTCGGTGACGTTGGTCTACCTGCATATAGAAATGTTGGATGTTATCCAGTTTTTGGTCAGAGAGATCAATGGTACGTGTGTTTGGCGCAATCTTTTCTTGGTCAAACTTAGTCGTGGCACTCATGTAGACCAGTTGGTGGTCACGCGGTGCGTAGTGAGTGATTTTCTCAACAAAGTGAATCTGAGAATCATCTAGCAATTGGTCGAATTCATCCAGGATGATGGTTTCCACATTCATCATCTTGATTTTTTTCAATTTAATGAGTTCAAAGATACGTCCAGGAGTTCCAATCAGAATTTCTGGTCCTTTTTTTAGGCGTTCAATCTGGCGTTTCTGGCTCGAACCTGATAAGAAGAGTTGGGGAGTCAAGCCGATAGTCTCAGCCCACGTTTTACATACATCAAAAATCTGTCCAGCAAGCTCTGTATTTGGTGCTAGAATCAAGAGTTGCTGCGCTTTTTTCTTTTGTAGTCTGAGAAGACTTGGTAGGAGGTAAGCTAGGGTCTTACCGGTTCCTGTTGGACTTACTCCTAGAAGATTTTCTCCTGCAAGAATGGGCTCAAATAGTTGAGTTTGAATGGGGGTAAATTCTTGGAAACCGAGTTGGTCACTTAGTTCTTGCCATTCAGTAGGTAGTTTGCTTTTCATTTTTCTGCCTCAAATCTAATGCCAGCAGTCTGGCGCATGGTATATAGTAGCTCATGAACAGAGCCTGCATCATCCAGCCAAGTCTGGTAAAGTGTCTGGTCTGGTTGCTGAATCATGTGTGCAAATGCAGTGACTTCCTCAGTCATCGTATGAGGAGCCTGTTGAATAGGGAGCTGGACTTGATTGCCTTGGTGGTCGGTAAAAATAGCTGAGCGAATATGCTCAATCGTGTTGAGGGTCAAGGTTCCATTTGTTGTGTAAATTTCGCAAGGAAGATTGGAAGTGATGTTTTTCCCAGCCTTGATATGAACTTGAAAGTCAGGGTAGAAGAGGATACCGTCTCCATTTAGGTCCATGCTATTGTCAAGCTGTTGAGCCATGTAGGTTGCGTCCTCAGCCTTTCCAAAGAGACGAACGGCAGCGTAGAGAGGATAAATCCCCAAATCCATAAGTGCTCCACCAGCAAAACGCTCTGAAAAGACATTGGGCGTATGCCCAGCCAACAAGTTAGGCATTTTGGAAGAATATTTGGCATAGTTGAAATCTGCCCCCAAAATTTGTTTGTCTGCTAAAAAGTTTTTGATGATAGTGAAAGCTTTTTCATGGTAATTACGAGCTGCTTCAAAGATAAAACAGTGATTTTTTTCAGCTGTTTGAACCAAATCCGGCCAGTCTTGTGGCTGAGTGACAGCTGGCTTTTCAAGAATGACATGTTTACCTGCAGACAAGGCAGCCTTTGCCTGAGCAAAATGCAAGGAGTTTGGACTGGCAATATAGACTACATCGAAGGAGCTCTTGAAGAAGTCTTCTAATTGATCAAATAGTTGGATATCCTGATAGCGAGAAGCAAAGGTTGCTGCGGTTTCAAGTTTCCTAGAATAGACTGCGACCAGCTGGTATTTCCCACTAGCATGGGCTGCTTCTATGAAGTGGTGGCTGATATCGCCAGTGCCAATGATACCTAATTTAAGCATAAATACTCCTTTTCTGATTTTAAATCCTTCTTTTATTATAACATAGATAGACGGGACTATCCAACAGAGGGGAAAAATTTCAAATAAGCGATTAGCTTTCTTCTGAAGAAAAGCTTTCTTTTACGAATAAATAGATAGAAGCATCAAATCTAGCAAATTAGATTAAAAAATGTGCTATAATAGAAGGAGGAGAAGGATGATTCTAAGACATCCGGGCATTAGCCCGACCAACGACTTGGTTGCTAAGAAAATTTTTAGCAATCCAGAAATCACTTGTCAATTTATTCGCGATATGCTGGACTTGCCAGCAAAAAATGTGACGATTTTGGAGGGAAGTAACATTCACGTCTTGCCTTCCCTGCCCTACTCGGCGCAGGATTTCTATACCAGTATAGACGTCTTGGCGGAGTTGGATAATGGCACTCAAGTAATCATTGAAATCCAAGTCCATCATCAGAATTTTTTCATCAATCGTTTATGGGCTTACCTGTGCAGTCAGGTCAATCAAAATCTTGAAAAAATTCGCCAGCAAGAAGGCAATACTCACCAGAGCTACAAACACATCGCACCAGTATACGCTATTGCAATTGTGGATAGTAATTATTTTCAAGATGATTTGGCTTTCCACAGTTTTAGCATGCGAGAGGACACGACAGGTGAGGTCTTAACCATCACAAATAACGGTCAGGAAAACCATCTGGTTAAGATGGCTTTCTTGGAACTAAAAAAATACAGAGAAACCAGCAAAGACAAGGTTCGTAAACCATGGTTAGAGTTTTTCGGGAATAAACCCTTTACCCAGCAGCCCGAGCGAGCCATCAGCCAAGCAGATCAACTGCTGGACTACAAGAGTTGGTCCGAGGAGGATAAGAAAATGTTTAGTGAACAACGCAGGCGAGAAGAACAAGCCATGTTAGCACAGGACTATGCCTTAGAAACTGCTAGGGCGGAAGGGATTGAACAAGGACTGGAGCGCGGTCTTGAACGTGGGCGAGCTGAGGGCATTGAACAGGGAATTGAACGTGGACGAGCTGAAGGCATCGAACAGGGATTAAAAGTAAGTTTAGCAAATCTAGTTCGTCAAGGTCTTCTAACACCTGAGGTTGCGAGTGAGCAATTAGGCATGACTGTGGCTGAGTTTGAAGAACTATTGAAAGAGCATCATAAATAAGACCTAAAAAATACAGAGAAACCAGCAAAGACGAGGTTCGCAAGCCGTGGTTGGAGTTTTTTGGCAACAAGCCCTTTACCGAGCGAGTCATCAGCCAAGTAGACCAACTGCTGGATTAAAAATTAGGAAATATCGTGTAGAAAATAGTAACAGATTTTATCTCTTTGTGGGATGAAGTCTGTTTTTTTGTATGATGGGCAGGTCCTACATCTGAGTGGCAAGTTCTCCGTAGGTATCCGCTATTGGTTAATGCATAGCATATCTGAATGAAATAAGAACTAAACAAATCAGTCAGGAAAGTCAAAGTAATTTCTATTATAGTAGATTGAAACTAGAATAGTGCGCCTCTACTTCTAAAACATTNNTATTCTTATTTCATTTTACAATATAAAAGAAATAAATACGGCTGACTATCCTGATTTTTATAATCAAGCGATTACTGAAATAAGAAATGGGATAAAATAGATAGAGATGTTACATAAGAAATTGTAAGAGGTCTGTTCCCTCTTGATAAAATGACTCTCGCACCCAAAATAGCATCATATTCGGTGCAAAGGAGGTGCGATAGATGAACGATAAGCAGGAAATAGTAAACAGGATAGAAAATTTTGAATCGAATCAAGTTTTTATAGCAAATGATTTCTTTGAAATTGTAGGATATGAAACTGTTCGTAGTACATTAAATCGTCTTGTAAAAGACAAAAAGGTTACTCGCATTTTGAAAGGTATTTATTATAAACCAAAATATATAGAACTGATTGGAGAGTATGCAATGGCCTCTGTGGATGAAGTTGCTGATGCTATTGCTAGAAAATATAATTGGACCATTGCTCCATCGGGAAACACAGCCCTTAATTTACTTGGTCTATCTACGCAGGTACCAGCAAAATGGATCTATATATCAGATGGAAGATATGCCAGTTTTAATGTTGGTAAGGCAAGAATAGAATTTAAGCATAGAAATAATGGAGATATTTCAAATATGTCAACCTTAACTGCAATGGTGATACAATCTGTCAAGGCAATGGGGAAAGAGAACATTACTTCTCAGCAGATTGACTACTTACGGAAAAAATTATCTGAAGAAGAAAAGTCAACATTACTAGCTGAAGGTAAAACTACAAGTGTCTGGGTATATAGTATTATCAAGAAAATATCAGAGGTATAGGGATGTTTGAGGATAAATCGACTGGGAAAAATAAATCAATTTCTCAGAATGTTTTTAGAAGTGACGGTGTCTATTCTAGCTTCAATCTACTAGAAATTCCATAGATAGAAAACTAGATGGTTCCTATAGATAGGGCTGATTTAGTTGATGTGAGATGCTTTGGCTTGCTAGAGGAATTGTGGATTGCCAAACTGTATCATTGAAATTATTGCTTAAATTTGTTATGATATAAATATGAATAAAAGTAGACTGGGACGTGGCAGACACGGGAAAAAGAGACATATATTATTGGCTTTGATTGGTATTTTAGCAATTTCTATTTGCCTATTAGGCGGATTTATTGCTTTTAAAATGTATCAGCAAAAAAGTTTTGAGCAAAAGATTGAATCGCTCAAAAAAGAGAAAGACGATCAATTAAGTGAGGGAAATCAGAAGGAGCATTTTCGTAAGGGTCAAGCCGAAGTGATTGCCTATTATCCTCTCCAAGGTGAGCAAGTGATTTCCTCTGTTAGGGAGCTGATAAATAAAGACATTAAGGACAAGCTAGAAAGTAAGGACAATCTTGTTTTCTACTATACAGAGCAAGGAGAGTCAGGTTTAAAGGGAGTCGTCAATCGTAATGCGACCAAACAAATCTATGATTTAGTTGATTTTAAGGTTGAAGAGACTGAAAAGACCAGTCTAGGAAAGGTTCACTTAACAGAAGATGGGCAACCTTTTACACTTGACCAACTGTTTTCAGATGCTAGTAAGGCTAAGGAACAGCTGATAAAAGAATTGACCTCCTTTATAGAGGATAAAAAAATAGAGCAAAACCAGAGTGAGCAGATTGTAAAAAGCTTCTCTGACCAAGACTTATCTGCATGGAATTTTGATTATAAGGATAGTCAGATTATCCTTTATCCGAGTCCTGCGGTTGAAAATTTAGAAGAGATAGCCTTACCAGTATCTACTTTCTTTGATGTTATCCAATCTTCGTACTTACTCGAAAAAGATGCGGCCTTGTACCAGTCTTATTTTGATAAGAAACATCAAAAAGTTGTCGCTCTAACCTTTGATGATGGTCCAAATCCAGCAACGACTCCGCAGGTATTAGAGACTCTAGCTAAATATGGTGTTAAAGCCACTTTCTTTGTGCTTGGGAAAAATGTTTCTGGGAATGAGGACTTGGTGAAAAGGATAAAATCTGAAGGTCATGTTGTTGGAAACCATAGTTGGAGCCATCCGATTCTCTCGCAACTCTCTCTTGATGAAGCTAAAAAACAAATTACTGATACTGAGGATGCGCTAACTAAGGCGCTGGGTTCTAGTTCAAAACTCATGCGTCCGCCTTATGGAGCCATTACAGACGACATTCGCAATAGCCTCGATTTGAGCTTTATCATGTGGGATGTGGATAGTCTGGACTGGAAGAGTAAAAATGAAGCATCTATTTTGACAGAAATTCAGCATCAAGTAGCTAACGGCTCTATCGTTCTGATGCATGATATTCACAGTCCGACAGTCAATGCCTTGCCAAGGGTCATTGAGTATTTGAAAAATCAGGGTTATACCTTTGTGACCATACCAGAGATGCTCAATACTCGCCTAAAACCTCATGAACTGTATTATAGCCGTGATGAATAAGCAAGAAAAAATAGGTTCTGTCAGATATGTGATAGACTTATTTTTTACAAAAGATAGTACTAATTAGCAAAAAAATTATGCTATAAATGATAAATAAAATAGAAGGAGAAGCATATGAATACCTATCAATTAAATAATGGAGTAGAAATTCCAGTTCTAGGATTTGGAACTTTTAAGGCTAAGGATGGAGAAGAAGCCTATCGTGCAGTGTTAGAAGCCTTGAAGGCTGGTTATCGTCATATTGATACGGCGGCGATTTATCAGAATGAAGAAAGTGTTGGTCAAGCAATCAAAGATAGCGGAGTTCCACGAGAGGAATTGTTCGTAACTACCAAGCTGTGGAATAGCCAACAAACCTATGAGCAAGCTCGTCAAGCTTTTGCAGAGTCTTTAGCGAAGTTGGGCTTGGATTATTTGGATCTGTATTTGATTCATTGGCCAAATCCAAAACCGCTTAGAGAAAATGACGCATGGAAAATCCGAAATGCTGAGGTCTGGAGAGCGATGGAAGACCTCTATCAAGAAGGCAAGATCCGTGCTATCGGCGTTAGCAATTTTCTTCCCCATCATTTGGATGCCTTGTTTGAAACAGCAAAAATTCTTCCAGCGGTCAATCAAGTTCGCTTGGCGCCAGGTGTGTATCAAGAGGAAGTCGTAGATTACTGTCGAGAAAAAGGAATTTTATTGGAAGCTTGGGGCCCTTTTGGTCAGGGAGAACTATTTGATAGTAAGGAAGTCCAAGAAATCGCAGCAAATCATGGAAAGTTTGTTGCTCAGATAGCCTTGGCCTGGAGCTTGGCAGAAGGATTTCTACCACTTCCAAAATCTGTCACAGCCTCTCGTATTCAGGCTAATCTTGATTGCTTTGGAATTGAATTGAGCCATGAGGAGCGTGAAACCTTAAAAGCGATTGCTGTTCATTCTGGTGCTCCACGAGTTGATGATGTGGATTTTTAGAAAATCATAAAAAGAATTGTACATTGTTCTAATTTTTGATATAATAGTCAGCAGGAAAGAAAGTCTTATGGCGTTCTTCAAGCGAGCTTGGGATAGTGGGAGCCAAGTAGGGCAAAATAAAGTGCTGGCGCTTTCTGTAGTATTTTCAAAAACAATGAAGTAATAAATTAGGGTGGAACCGCGTTTCTGACGCCCCTAGGTTAAATCAACCTAGGATTGTCGGACGCGGTTCTTTTGCTTATTCAGTCTATTGTGTGAAAGAAAGGAGAGACGTGGAAAACCTTTATCTTGTAAAAGACGATAGTCAACTAGCTACATTTCGTGATTTTGTAGTAAGAAATACTGAAAAGTTGAAAGATTATCAATCTTTTTTAAAGAATGAACTTGCAGTCTGTGATTTACCGCAAGCCGTTATTTGGTCAGATTTTAATGCTGCTACACAGATTATTAGGGAAAGCGCTGTTCCAGCCTATACAAATAATAGACGAATGGTTGTGACGCCTGATTTAGCTGTTTGGAAAGAGTTATATTTGTATCAGTTGATGGACTACAAGTGTTCTCAGCAAACTCAAGCAATAGAAAGTCACTATCATTCTTTATCTGAAAATTTCCTCTTACAGATTGTAGGACATGAGCTAGCTCATTGGTCGGAGCATTTTTTAGATGATTTTGATGGTTACGACTCTTATATCTGGTTCGAAGAGGGGATGGTTGAATATATTAGTCGCAAGTATTTCTTGACAGAAGAGGAATTTCAAGCGGAAAAAATTTGTAATCAATCTCTCGTAGAACTTTTTCAGAAGAAGTATGGTTGGCATTCACTGAATGATTTTGGTTCTTCGACTTATGATAAGAACTATGCAAGTATTTTTTATGAATACTGGCGCAGCTTTTTGACAGTAGATAAATTGGTAGAAAATTTAGGTAGTGTACAAACGGTCTTAGATTCTTATTATCTATGGGCAAATACAGATAAAACTCTTCCCTTGTTAAATTGGTTTGTTCAGCAGAAATTAATTGAAAAAGAAATATAAAAACTAAAGGAGTAAATAATGTCTAAAAAATTAACATTTTACTGCGTCAGTGGCAGAAACCTCCTTACAGTCGGGCTGCTCCACGCTCAGCACTAGAGTGCCTGAGCTAGACGCAGTACTAACTCGTCTTGCCTCGTATGATCGACGAGGCAGACTCGTGTCGCAAGAAATCATTTTTTATTAAGGAGTATTCAATGTCTAAGAAATTAACATTTCACTGCGTCAGTGGCAGAAACCTCCTTACAGTCGGACTGCCCTACGCTCAGCACTAGAGTGCCTGAGCTAGACGCAGTACTAACTCGTCTTGCCTCGTATAATCGACGAGGCAGACTCGTGTCGCAAGAAATTATTTTTTATTAAGGAGTATTCAATGTCTAAGAAATTAACATTTCAAGAAATTATTTTGACTTTGCAACAATTTTGGAATGACCAAGGTTGTATGCTCATGCAGGCTTATGATAATGAAAAAGGTGCGGGAACGATGAGTCCTTACACTTTCCTTCGAGCTATCGGACCTGAGCCATGGAATGCAGCCTATGTAGAGCCATCACGTCGTCCTGCTGACGGTCGTTATGGGGAAAACCCTAACCGTCTCTACCAACACCACCAATTCCAGGTGGTCATGAAGCCTTCTCCATCAAATATCCAAGAACTTTACCTTGAGTCTTTGGAAAAATTGGGAATCAATCCTTTGGAGCACGATATTCGTTTTGTTGAGGACAACTGGGAAAACCCATCAACTGGTTCAGCTGGTCTTGGTTGGGAAGTTTGGCTTGACGGAATGGAAATCACTCAGTTCACTTATTTCCAACAAGTCGGTGGATTGGCAACTGGCCCTGTGACTGCGGAAGTTACCTATGGTTTGGAGCGCTTGGCTTCTTACATTCAAGAAGTAGACTCTGTCTATGATATCGAGTGGGCTGATGGTGTAAAATACGGAGAAATCTTTATCCAGCCTGAGTATGAGCACTCAAAATATTCATTTGAAATTTCGGACCAAGAAATGTTGCTTGAAAACTTTGATAAGTTTGAAAAAGAAGCTGGTCGTGCATTAGAAGAAGGCTTGGTACACCCTGCCTATGACTATGTTCTCAAATGTTCACATACCTTTAATCTGCTTGACGCGCGTGGTGCCGTATCTGTAACAGAGCGTGCAGGCTATATCGCTCGTATCCGTAACTTGGCCCGTGTTGTAGCCAAAACCTTTGTTGCAGAACGCAAACGCCTAGGCTACCCACTTTTGGATGAAGAAACAAGAGCTAAACTCCTAGCAGAAGACGCAGAATAAAGAGAGTGACAAATTACGAAAATGGGCGAACAGAGTGAGCCCTGAGCCAGTTGCCGCAGTGATGAAGGTATCCTTAGTGAAACTAAGGATACTAGGCAAAATTGGAGACTTTTGGCTCCAATTTTAGCAATGAAACAACGAAGTTGGTTGCTTGCGTGCCAATCACATAAGGCAAACTGGAAAATAAAAAGATACTTTTCGGAGAAAAAACATGACAAAAAACTTATTAGTAGAACTCGGTCTTGAAGAATTACCAGCCTACGTTGTCACACCAAGTGAAAAACAACTAGGAGAAAAAATAGCAGCCTTCCTCAAGGAAAACCGCTTGTCTTTTGAAGCTATTCAAACCTTCTCAACACCACGTCGTTTGGCTGTTCGTGTAACTGGTCTTGCAGACAAACAGTCTGATTTGACAGAAGATTTCAAGGGTCCAGCAAAGAAAATTGCCTTGGATAGTGATGGAAATTTCACCAAAGCAGCTCAAGGATTTGTCCGTGGAAAAGGATTGACTGTTGAAGATATCGAATTCCGTGAAATCAAGGGTGAAGAATATGTCTATGTCACTAAGGAGGAAGTTGGTCAAGCAGTTGAAGCCATTGTTCCTGGTGTTGTAGATGTCTTGAAGTCATTGACTTTCCCTGTCAGCATGCACTGGGCTGGAAATAGCTTTGAATACATTCGTCCTGTTCACACTTTAACAGTTCTTTTAGATGAAGAAGAGTTTGATTTGGATTTCCTTGATATTAGGGGAGAGCGTGTGAGCCGTGGCCATCGTTTCTTGGGGAAAGAAACCAAAATTCAGTCAGCATTGAGCTATGAAGAAGACCTTCGTAAGCAGTTTGTAATCGCAGATCCATGTGAACGTGAGCAAATGATTGTTGACCAAATCAAGAAAATTGAGGCAAAACATGGTGTACGTATCGAAATTGATGCGGATTTGCTGAATGAAGTCTTGAATTTGGTTGAATACCCAACTGCCTTCATGGGAAGTTTTGATGCTAAATACCTTGAAGTTCCAGAAGAAGTCTTGGTGACTTCTATGAAGGAACACCAGCGTTACTTTGTTGTCCGTGATCAAGATGGTAAACTCTTGCCAAACTTCATTTCTGTTCGTAACGGAAACGCAGAGCGTTTGAAAAATGTCATTAAAGGAAATGAAAAAGTCTTGGTAGCCCGCTTGGAAGACGGAGAATTCTTCTGGCGTGAAGACCAAAAATTGGTGATTTCAGATCTTGTTGAAAAATTAAACAATGTTACCTTCCATGAGAAGATTGGTTCCCTTCGTGAACACATGATTCGTACTGGTCAAATCACTGTACTTTTGGCAGAAAAAGCTGGTTTGTCAGTGGATGAAACAGTTGACCTTGCTCGTGCAGCAGCCATTTACAAGTTTGACTTGTTGACAGGTATGGTTGGTGAATTTGACGAGCTCCAAGGAATTATGGGGGAGAAATATGCCCTTCTTGCTGGTGAAACTCCAGCAGTGGCAGCTGCTATTCGGGAACACTACATGCCTACATCTGCTGACGGCGATCTTCCAGTGAGCAAGGTCGGTGCAGTACTTGCTATTGCAGACAAATTAGATACGATTTTAAGTTTCTTCTCAGTAGGTTTGATCCCATCAGGTTCTAATGACCCTTATGCCCTTCGTCGTGCAACGCAAGGTGTGGTTCGTATCTTGGATGCCTTTGGTTGGCATATTGCTATGGACGAGCTGATTGATAGCCTTTATGCTCTAACATTTGACAGCTTGACTTATGAAAATAAAGCAGAAGTTATGGACTTTATCAAGGCTCGTGTTGATAAGATGATGGGTTCTACTCCAAAAGACATCAAGGAAGCAGTTCTTGCAGGTTCAAACTTTGTTGTGGCAGATATGTTGGAAGCAGCAAGTGCTCTCGTAGAAGTAAGAAAGGAAGAAGATTTTAAACCATCTGTTGAATCACTTTCTCGTGCCTTTAACCTGGCTGAGAAGGCAGAAGGGGTTGCTACGGTTGATTCAGCACTATTTGAGAATGACCAAGAAAAAGCTTTGGCAGAAGCAGTAGAAACACTCGTTTTATCAGGACCTGCAAGTCAGCAATTGAAACAACTCTTTGCGCTTAGCCCAGTCATTGATGCTTTCTTTGAAAATACTATGGTAATGGCTGAAGATCAGGCTGTCCGTCAAAATCGTTTGGCAATCTTGTCACAACTAACCAAGAAAGCAGCTAAGTTTGCTTGTTTTAACCAAATTAACACTAAATAAAATTTGATAAACGGACTTTATCTTATTACAGAGGAGAAGAAATGGATCCGAAAAAAATTGCTCGTATCAATGAGCTTGCTAAAAAGAAAAAAACAGAAGGCTTAACACCAGAAGAAAAAGTGGAACAAGCCAAACTACGTGAGGAGTACATCGAAGGTTATCGTCGCGCTGTTCGTCACCACATTGAAGGAATCAAAATTGTGGACGAAGAAGGAAACGATGTTACACCAGAAAAACTACGCCAAGTACAACGTGAAAAAGGTTTACATGGCCGTAGTCTTGATGACCCAAATTCATAATATGTATTCTTTCTTTTTTAAAACTAAATGACTATAACATGAGATTTCCTTTCTCTTTTTACATAATACAATTTTAAAACTCCATTGAAACAGTTGTCTCTATAGAGTAGGAATTCCTGAAGAACAGCTTAGGTGACCTTCTTTATCGATGAGGATGGCTTCGATGCCCTCAAAACTTTCGACTTGCCAGAGGATAGAAGCATGTCTTTCTCCAAAGAGTCGAGTCGTTCAGATTTCGCTATCGACTGATTTATCAGAGATGATTGTTAGACTCGCTAGTTCCGTTTCAACAGGATATCCTGTTTGATTAGACTTCCTGCGAAACAATATATGGTAGAATAGTTCTATGAATTATGAAGCAAGTAAACAACTAACTGATGCACAATTTAAGCGCCTTGTTGGTGTTCAGCGTACCACTTTTGAAGAGATGTTAGCTGTATTAAAAACAGCTTATCAACTTAAACACGCAAAAGGTGGACGAAAACCTAAATTAAGCCTAGAAGACCTTCTTATGGCCACTCTTCAATATGTGCGAGAATACCGCACTTATGAACAAATTGCGGCTGATTTTGGTATTCACGAAAGCAACTTAATCCGTCGGAGCCAATGGGTTGAAGTAACTCTTGTTCAAAGTAGTGTTACGATTTCAAGAACTCCTCTCAGTTCTGAGGACACGGTAATGATTGATGCGACGGAAGTAAAAATCAATCGCCCTAAAAAAAAGAATTAGCGAATTATTCTGGTAAAAAGAAATGCCACGCTATGAAGGCTCAAGCGATTGTCACAAGTCAAGGGAGAATTGTTTCTTTGGAGATCACTGTGAACTATTGTCATGATATGAAGTTGTTCAAAATGAGTCGCACGCAAACTCCACGTAAATCCAGCAAACTCAAGCTGCTAACAGCTGAAGATAAAGCCTGTAACCATGCGCTATCTAAGGAGAGAATCAAGGTTGAGAATATTTTTGACAGAGTATAGTAGATTGAAACTAGAATAGTACACCTCTACTTCTAAAACATTGTTAGAAATCGATTTGACTGTCTTGATCGATTTGTCCTGTTCTTATTTCATTTCTCTATAAAAACGTTTAAAATGTTTTCAACAACCTATCGAAATCATCGTAAACGCTTCGGATTACGAATGAATTTGATTGCTGGTATTATCAATCATGAACTAGGATTCTAGTTTTGCAGGAAGTCTAGTAGTAAAATAAACTAAAAATCTGTTGCATAATAATGATAAAAACGATATAATGAAAGCGTCTTCGATATTGATGATATAAAATCATTAAAAATTAGCAAAAATCGTTTAATTAGTTAGTTTATAATCTATTGGTCTTCTTCAGTCCAGTGTATCTGCTAAGACCGTTCTTAAAAGTTATCGCTATGATTGGAATACCTACTATAGGTATAGTATGAATTACCACAGATATGGATATATTGTCATTCCGGAATGGTCTCGTTATTATAGCTATTCTGAGTATAAAGTTGGCGGAGGCTGGAACTACGATCGTTATGAGGTAGTAAACCATTACAAAGGAGGCTATTGATCCTTAAAGAGTGAGAAAAAGGAGGACTGGATATGTTACAGCTTACTCATGTGACCTTAAAAACGCGACAAGTCATCTTACAAGATGTAGATTTCACCTTTGAAAAGGGCAGTATTTATGGCGTTCTTGCTATCAATGGCTCTGGAAAGACGACACTATTCCGCGCCATTAGCAATTTAATTCCTATAAGTAGCGGAAATATTGCATCCCCTCCTTCTTTATTTTATTATGAGAGCGTTGAATGGCTGGATGGAAACTTAAGTGGGATAGACTATCTTCGCCTTATCAAAAATATCTGGAAGTCAGGTCTGAACTTGAGGGATGAAATTGCCTATTGGGAAATGTCTGACTATATCAGTCTTCCCATTCGCAAGTATTCCTTAGGCATGAAGCAACGCTTGGTGATTGCCATGTATTTCCTCAGTCAGGCCAAATGTTGGCTCATGGATGAGATTACAAATGGCTTAGATGAGTATTATCGACAGAAGTTTTTTGATAGGCTGGCACAAATCGATAGACAAGAGCAGCTGGTTCTTTTAAGTTCCCACTATAAGGAAGAGTTGGTTGATGTCTGCGATAGAGTAGTAACCATTCATCAGGGGCAGATAGAAGAGGTTTAGTTTATGAAAGATGTTAGTCTATTTTTATTAAAAAAAGTTTTCAAAAGTCGCTTAAACTGGATTATCTTAGCTTTATTTGCATCTGTACTCGGTGTCACCTTTTATTTTAATAGTCAGACTGCAAACTCACACAGCTTGGAGAGTAGGTTGGAAAGTCGCATTGTGGATAACGGGAGAGCCATCAATGAAAATGAAGCGAAACTTTCCCAAATGTCTGACACCAGCTCGGAGGAATACCAGTTTGCTAAAAGTAATTTAGAATTGCAAAAAAATCTTTTGAAGCGAAAGACAGAAATTCTGACTTTATTAAAAGAAGGGCGCTGGGAAGAGGCCTACTATCTGCAGTGGCAAGATGAAGAGAAGAATTATGAATTTGTATCAAATGACCCGACTGCTAGCCCTGACTTAAAAATGGGGGTTGACCGCGAACGGAAGATTTACCAAGCCCTGTATCCCTTGAACATAAAAGCACATACTTTGGAGTTTCCGACCCACGGGATTGATCAGATTGTCTGGATTTTAGAGGCTATCATCCCAAGCTTGTTTGTGGTTGCTATTATTTTCATGCTAACGCAACTATTTGCAGAAAGATATCAAAATCATCTGGATACAGCTCAGTTATATCCTTTTTCAAAAGTGGCATTTGCCATGTCCTCTCTTGGAGTTGGAGTGGGCTATGTAACTGTGCTGTTTATCGGAATCAGCGGATTTTCTTTTCTAGCGGGAAGTCTGATAAGTGGTTTTGGACAGTTAGATTATCCCTACCCAATTTATAGCTTAGTGAATCAAGAGGTGACTATTGGAAAGATACAAGATGTGTTATTTCCTGGCTTATTCTTAGCTTTCTTAGCCTTTATCGTCATTGTGGAAGTAGTGTACTTGATTGCTTACTTTTTCAAGCAAAAAATGCCTGTCCTTTTTCTTTCACTCATTGGGATTGTTGGCTTACTGTTTGGCATCCAAACCATTCAGCCTCTTCAAAAGATTGCACATCTGATTCCCTTTACTTACTTGCGTTCAGTGGAGATTTTATCTGGAAGATTACCTAAGCAGATTGATAATGTCAATCTAAATTGGAGCATGGGGATGGTCTTACTTCCTTGCTTGATTATCCTTTTGTTAGTGGGGATTTTATTTATCGAAAGATGGGGAAATTCACGTAAAAGGGAAGTTTTTAATAGATTCTAGCATTTCTATACGGAAAATAAGTAAAAACTAATATAGAGAGGGAATCAACTTGGTTCTCTCTTTTTGATGTGGAAACCAAGCCAAAATACAATGAAAGTTCTATAATGAAGTTAGCCACCCAGCCCTCCTAAAAATTAGATGTTTCAACTAGCTTATAGCTAGCCCTCGATTTCATTTGATAAGAGGCTTGATGCTGTTAGGCTGACAAGCCAAGGCTAAGATTAGCCTTGGTTTAGCTGACAAAACTGCTTCAAGGGTTCCTCTTGTCAAATGAAAGCTCTTCTAGGCATAAGAAAACACCTCTGTGTTATACTTGTTGTTCAATCACAAACGCCAAATTTCAAGTTCAAGTTAGCCATGAAGAATAAATTCTCTGGGTGATTTGTAGTTCAAGCATTTTTTAGGATAGTTATTAATCCAATTTTCGATGAATGCGACTTCTTTGGGAGTCGTTTTCTTAGTTCCCTTAGGTAACCATCTCCGAATAAGCCTGTTGTGATTCTCATTAGTTCCCCTTTTCCAAGAGGCATAGGGGTGCGCATAATAGATATGTTCCTCAGAAAATACATCAGACAAGCGGTTAAATTCTGTACCATTATCTGCCGTG
This sequence comes from Streptococcus sp. 79, assembly GCF_013277425.1. Lineage (NCBI taxonomy): Bacteria > Bacillati > Bacillota > Bacilli > Lactobacillales > Streptococcaceae > Streptococcus > Streptococcus sp. 79. The sequence goes on along the minus strand of NZ_VMMW01000006.1, from coordinate 193 downwards.
ATGGAAAGAATCTGATGTTGTTTTAAGATGAGTTTTAAAGCCTGATTGACCGCCTCAGCACTTTTATTTGGAATCAATCTGATAATTTGAACCCTAGCACTTCGATCAGTTATGACAACTAAAGAAAAATTTTACACTCTTGTAAGCAGTACCGTAAGAATCCCATAAAGACAATTCACCAATTACTCATTAA
>NZ_VMMW01000059.1:0-33276 GCF_013277425.1 Streptococcus sp. 79 | reverse complement strand
CAGTAGATGCTCAGACAGGAGATTCCTTTTTCCTCATTGCTGGAGGATGCAATACTGAGTGGACCAATGAATTTCTACGGCAAGTCTCACAAGCTTATCCAGATGACTATATTTTACTTGTCATGGATAATGCTATATGGCATAAATCAAGTACCTTAGAGATTCCAAGTAATATTGAGTTGGCTTTTATCCCACCTTATACACCAGAAATGAACCCTATTGAACAAGTCTGGAAAGAAATTCGAAAACGAGGTTTCAAAAACAAGGCTTTCCAAACATTGGAAGCCGTCATTGATAAGCTTCAAGAAGTTATTCAAGGACTGGAAAAAAGCGTTTTAAAGTCCACTGTCAGCAGACAATGGACAAGGTTGCTTTTTGAAAATAATTGAGTATAAAAATGATATTCTTATCATATAAGAAATCGGTTTCAAAAAAAGAGAGAGGAGGATTTATTTTGTTGCTATGAAAAAATTAAAAAAATATGTTCCATTCTTTTTCTGTTTACTATACCTAATACACGGAATACTTGATTTATCAACTTTAAATATTTTAGGTGCAATCTTTAAAATTATAATTAGTACTTTGGGTATAATAGTTACATATCCGTTTTATAAAGAAGGAAACGAATAATTTAAAGAAATAATTCTGTACTCAGTCTTATTTAGTTGTTCTCATAGTAGTAGGAATAATCCGTGTTTACCATTTGCGAGTAATAAACAATAATCCTAAAAAAGTCTCTGACAACTAGTGATTGATTTTTCTCGGATTAGTTTCACACAATTGTTTATACGAATGATTGGAGATTATGTTAAATTTACTTTGTGGTATTTTGCAATCAGAGTACATCAAATAGGCACCTTTTTATGTGTCCTTCGTTTTATAATAGGGTAAGAATATTTATAAACATAGTGAAGCAATGACAAAAATGTCCTTGTTCTAGCATTGAAACAGTTCTAAAGTTCGTCTTTAGGACTGTTTTTTTAGATATAAGCTAAAAATAATATGAAAGAATTAGATTTTAAGGACATTGATGTCCTTGATAGTTCTTGAAAAAACGGATATAATATATTTGAAGATGTTGCTAGTAGAAAGAACTTAATAAACTTCTTAACATGGCGGTGACTGTGGTCACCTTCTCACTAAGTGACCAAGTAACTTTTTGGAGGAAATGATGAAACGCTTATTTATTTTGATTTCAATGGTATTGGTATCGCTTTATATGGTGATAAATTCCGTTGATCATCGAGAAGAGATTTTATTTGGTAACTATCCCTCTGTTGATGTGATGGGTACTGGGCTAGACCAATCAGTAGCTGATCGAGAAAAACTGACAGAGGCTTTGAGTCACTTGGCGGTAGAGCACAATAGTCTCATCGCTCGTCGGATTGTTGAGCCAAATGAAGCTGGAGAAACACGCTTTACCTATGCCACTTATGGTCAGGGAGAGCTTCCAGAAGGTTTGACCATTTCCTCCAAGGAGAGTGCAGAAACGAGTGATTTATTAGGGTCTTACTTGATTGTGTCAGGGAGTTTGGATGGAGTGAGCTTACAGACCGCCCTGCAAGAACTTGGTTATAATGGTGTTGTCTCGAATAGAACAGAGGCATTTTCGATGGTCGTCCTCTTGGCTGCTACCCCAATGGGGCTACTGAGTCTAGCCATTTTTCTGCTGACCTTTATGAGTCTGACCCTGATTTATCGGATCAAGTCCCTTCGTCAGGCAGGGATTCGCTTAATCGCTGGTGAGAGCTTGTTTGGGGTGGCTCTTAGACCAGTGTTAGAAGATGTGAGACAGCTTATCTGCTCAGTGCTGCTATCCAGTCTTTTGGGATTGGGGATTCTCTGGTATCAAGGTGCCTTATTTATGGCAACGGTGCAACTGGTCATCATTGCTCTTCTACTTTATGGATTGACCTTGGCAGGGATTTCTACCTTACTAAGTGTCGTGTATCTATTTGGTTTACAGGAAAATAGTCTGGTGGATCTATTGAAAGGGAAACTCCCTCTCAAACGTATGATGACATTGATGATGGTGGGGCAACTCTTGGCCGTGCTGGTTGTCGGATCGAGTGCGACTACTCTCCTACCCCACTACCGTGAAATGCAGGAGATGGAGAAGGCAAGCGATAAATGGAGTCAGTCCTCAGACCGTTACCGTCTATCCTTTGGTTGGTCTAGTGCATTTGCCGATGAAGAAGGAATGCGTAAGGATAATCGTGAGTGGCAGACATTTACTGAAGAACGGTTAGCCAATACAGACTCTTTTTATATTATGAGCAATGTTGACAATTTCTCAGATGGAGCAGAAGTGGACCTAGATGGCAATCGTCTCAGTGACTACACACCGTCAGGGAATGTTATCTATGTCTCACCGCGCTATCTGATAGAAGAAAAGATTACCGTTTCTTCAGAGTTTATGGATAAGATGCAAAACTTGTCTGAGGGAGAGTTTGGGCTGATTTTGCCTGAGAGCTTGCGAGAGCAGTCTGTCTACTATCAAAGATTATTTACAGATTACCTGCAAAGATTTTCATCTGAAAGTGTAGAAGTGACGAGTCAGAAACACTACCTCCCACAGCTAAGGCTAGATTTTACAGAAACAGGACAGGAACGCTTCCTCTATAATGATGGGTACAAGACAACACGTCAGTACCTAAAAGATCCGATTATTGTAGTTCTAACGCCGCAAGCGACTGGAACAAGACCTGTTGCAGGGATGTTGTGGGGAACTACGGCTAATAGTGCCTTGAAACTAGATCGATATGGAGACAGCATTACCGCTCTAAAAGAGCAAGGTCTGTATCACAAGGTCTCTTACTTGGTAAAAAGCCAGCTATTTTTTGCCAAGGTACTAAATGACAAACGGGTGGAGTTTTACTCTCTCCTTATTGGGACGATTTTGACCCTGTCTACGGCTATCTTGTTATTTGATTCCATGAGTCTTCTCTATTTTGAGCAGTTCAGACGGGAGCTTATGATTAAATGTCTTGCTGGTATGACAATTTATGAGCTTCATGGCAAGTACTTGCTGGCGCAAGGAGGGGTTCTCTTGCTTGGCCTAATCTTATCTAGTGTTTTGACAGGAGATAGCTTGATTAGCGCTCTAGTTGTAGCTTTATTTACGCTTAACGCTCTGTTGATTTTAGTAAGGCAGGACAAAAAAGAAGAAGCTGGTAGCATGGCAGTATTGAAAGGAAAATAAGATGATTGATATTCAAGGATTGGAAAAGAAATTTAATGACCGCGCGATTTTCTCTGGCTTAAATCTCAAGCTGGAGAAGGGCAAGGTCTATGCCTTAATCGGGAAGAGTGGGAGCGGAAAGACGACGCTGCTGAATATCTTAGGCAAACTAGAAAAGATAGATGGAGGAAGGGTTCTCTATCAGGGGAAAGATTTAAAAACCATTCCCACTCGTGAGTATTTTCGAGACCAGATGGGCTATCTCTTTCAAAATTTTGGCCTCTTAGAAAACCAATCAATCAAAGAGAATTTGGATTTGGGCTTTGTTGGTCAGAAAATCTCAAAAGTAGAACGTTTGGAAAGGCAAGTGGAGGCTTTAGAAAAAGTTAATCTAGGGTATTTGGATCTAGAACAAAAAATTTATACCTTATCTGGGGGAGAGGCTCAACGAGTTGCCCTTGCGAAGACTATTTTGAAAAATCCGCCCTTGATTTTAGCGGATGAACCAACAGCAGCTCTTGATCCTGAAAATTCAGAGGAGGTTATGAATCTCTTGGTGGGCTTGAAAGATGAAAATCGAATCATCATCATTGCGACCCATAATCTCCTAGTCTGGAATAAGGCAGATGAAATCATTGATATGAGGGAGCTTGCTCATGTGTGAAAAAATCCGTATTCGCAGGGTATCTGATTATCCTAGTGCCAGAGGTGGTTTAGAAGATATTCTCATCATGGAAAATATGACCAATCATCTTCTTTTAGTTCAAATCCGAGTGAATGGCTATTTGCTTGATTTTGCTAGCATTGAAGGTCAAAGGCAAAAGCATTATCGTTTGAAAAATTTACCTCAAACGGTTGAACTGACAGTGGACGATGTGGAGGAGGATGTAGATTTGACCCTACCTGAAAATCGAAGTTATCAAGAAGCTGATTTTTTCGAACGTATGTTTCGAGAGAACCGCTAAGGCCACTTTTAAATATTTCCAAAACTATCTTTCTTCACGAGGAAAGATAGTTTTTTGGTATGATTTTCACCCCCAAAATACAAGGGGAATGTGTTACAATAGTAGTAACAGATAATAGAAAAGAGAATAGATGAGAATTGCAGATTATAGCGTGACCAAGGCAGTGCTGGAGCGTCACGGTTTTACCTTTAAAAAGTCCTTCGGGCAAAATTTTTTGACGGATACCAATATCCTACAAAAAATCGTGGATACGGCTGAGATTGATGACCAGGTCAATGTTATCGAAATTGGGCCAGGGATTGGTGCCTTGACGGAGTTTTTGGCTGAGCGTGCAGCTCAAGTTATGGCCTTTGAAATCGACCACCGTTTGGTACCGATTTTGGAAGATACCCTACGTGATTTTGACAATGTGACCGTAGTCAACGAGGACATTCTCAAAGTCGATTTGGCGCAACATATCCAAAATTTTAAAAATCCTGACCTGCCAATCAAGGTAGTGGCTAATTTGCCTTACTACATCACGACACCTATTCTCATGCACTTAATCGAGAGTGGGATTCCTTTTAGTGAGTTTGTCGTCATGATGCAAAAAGAAGTGGCAGACCGCATTTCCGCTCAACCAAATACCAAGGCATATGGCAGTTTGTCAATCGCTGTGCAGTATTACATGACTGCTAAGGTTGCCTTTATCGTACCTCGTACGGTCTTTGTGCCAGCGCCAAATGTGGACTCTGCTATTTTGAAAATGGTGCGTCGTCCAGAACCAGCCGTAGTAGTAGAAGATGAGAACTTCTTCTTTAAGGTTTCTAAGGCAAGTTTTACCCATCGCCGCAAGACCTTGTGGAATAACTTGACAGGTTACTTTGGTAAGACTGAAGAGGTCAAGGACAAGCTGACTAAGGCTTTGGACCAAGCAGGCTTGTCACCAAGTGTACGAGGAGAGGCCCTTAGCTTGGCAGAATTTGCCAGCCTAGCAGATGCACTTAAAGGGCAAGGACTCTAAGATGCAAGGACAAATCATTAAAGCCTTGGCTGGGTTCTACTATGTAGAGAGTGATGGTCAGGTCTATCAAACACGCGCGCGTGGAAATTTTCGTAAAAAAGGGCATACCCCTTACGTTGGGGACTGGGTCGATTTCTCTGCCGAGGAAAATTCAGAGGGTTACATTCTCAAAATTCACGAACGGAAAAACAGTCTGATCCGTCCGCCCATTGTCAATATTGACCAAGCTGTAGTAATCATGTCCGTCAAGGAACCTGATTTTAACAGCAATTTGCTGGATCGTTTCTTGGTTCTTTTGGAGCACAAGGGTATTCATCCCATCGTCTATATTTCCAAAATGGATTTGTTGGAAGATAGAGGAGAACTGGATTTTTACCAACAGACTTATGGTGACATCGGCTATGACTTTGTGACCAGTAAAGAGGAACTCCTGCCTTTGTTAACAGGCAAGGTTACGGTCTTTATGGGGCAGACAGGTGTTGGAAAGTCAACTCTTCTCAATAAAATCGCACCGGACCTCAACCTTGAAACAGGAGAAATATCAGACAGTCTGGGGCGCGGTCGCCATACCACTCGAACTGTTAGTTTTTACAACCTCAATGGGGGTAAAATCGCAGATACACCAGGCTTTTCATCCTTGGACTATGAAGTATCAAGGGCGGAAGACCTTAATCAGGCCTTTCCAGAGATTGCTAGTGTTAGTCGAGACTGCAAGTTCCGTACTTGTACCCATACCCATGAGCCGTCCTGTGCTGTCAAACCAGCAGTTGAAGAAGGTACCATTGCGCCCTTCCGTTTTGACAACTACCTGCAATTCCTCAGTGAGATTGAAAATCGTAGAGAAACCTACAAAAAAGTCAGCAAAAAAATTCCAAAATAAGGAGAAACCTATGTCTCAATACAAGATTGCTCCGTCAATTCTGGCAGCAGATTATGCCAACTTTGAACGTGAAATCAAGCGCCTAGAAGCAACTGGGGCAGAGTATGCCCATATCGATATCATGGATGGTCATTTTGTGCCACAAATCAGTTTTGGTGCAGGTGTGGTCGAGAGCCTTCGTCCTCATAGTAAGATGGTCTTTGACTGCCACTTGATGATAGCTAATCCTGAACATCATCTGGAAGACTTTGCGCGTGCAGGTGCGGATATCATCAGCATCCATGTGGAAGCAACGCCTCATATTCATGGTGCCCTCCAAAAAATTCGCTTACTAGGTGTCAAACCTTCGGTTGTCATTAATCCTGGTACGCCTGTCGAGGCCATTAAGCACGTCCTTCACCTAGTTGACCAAGTCTTAGTCATGACAGTTAACCCAGGCTTTGGTGGGCAAGCCTTTCTACCAGAGACCATGGATAAGGTCCGTGAGTTGGTTGCTCTTCGTCAGGAAAAAGGTTTGAAATTTGAGATTGAAGTGGATGGTGGGATTGATGATAAAACGATTGCTCAAGCCAAAGAAGCTGGTGCGACCGTTTTTGTAGCAGGTTCCTATGTCTTTAAGGGAGATGTCAATGAGCGAGTACAAACTCTCAGAAAACAACTGGACTAGGGTTGCCGTTTTTGCAGGCGGAGACCGTGGTCATTATCGGACGGACTTTGATGGTTTTGTTGGTGTGGATCGGGGCTCGCTATGGGTCTTGGAAGAAGACTTGCCTCTTGCTCTAGCGGTTGGGGATTTTGATTCTGTGACCGAAGAAGAGCGACAGGTGATTCAAAAACGTGCCCAGCATTTTGTTCAAGCCCGACCAGAAAAAGATGATACTGATTTGGAATTGGCTCTCTTGACTATCTTTGAGCAAAATCCTCAGGCTCAGGTCACTATTTTCGGTGCTTTGGGTGGTCGTATTGACCATATGCTGGCTAATGTCTTTCTGCCTAGTAATCCCAAGTTGGCGCCCTATATGCGCCAGATAGCGATTGAAGATGGACAAAACTTGATTTCCTATTGTCCAGAAGGAACCAGTCAGCTAGAACCTCGTTCAGACTATGACTACCTAGCCTTTATGCCAGTTCGGGATAGCCAGCTGACTATTATTGGTGCCAAGTATGAGTTGACAGAGGAAAATTTTTTCTTTAAAAAAGTGTACGCTTCTAACGAATATATAGATAGGGAAGTTTCGGTGACTTGCCCAGATGGCTATGTGGTCGTGCTGCATAGTAAGGACAGGAGGTAGGATGGAAAGTTTACTTGTTCTATTATTGATTGCCAACCTAGCTGGCCTCTTTCTGATTTGGCAAAGACAAGATAAGCAGGAAAAACATCTCAGCAAGAGCTTGGAGGATCAGGCAGATCACTTGTCAGACCAGTTGGATTACCGTTTTGAACAAGCCAGACAAGCCAGGCAGTTAGATCAAAAAGACTTGGAAGTAGCTGTCAGCGACCGTTTGCAAGAAGTGCGAATCGAATTGCACCAAGGTCTGACGCAAGTCCGTCAAGAAATGACAGATAATCTCCTCCAAACCAGAGATAAGACCGACCAACGTCTCCAAGCCTTGCAGGAATCAAACGAGCAACGTTTGGAACAAATGCGCCAGACAGTCGAGGAAAAACTAGAAAAGACCTTGCAAACACGCTTGCAGGCTTCCTTTGAGACAGTTTCCAAACAACTGGAGTCGGTCAATCGTGGCCTGGGGGAAATGCAGATAGTTGCCCGCGATGTCGGCGCCCTCAACAAGGTTCTCTCTGGAACCAAGACACGAGGGATTCTGGGAGAATTGCAACTGGGGCAAATCATTGAAGACATTATGACACCTGCCCAGTACGAACGAGAATACGCAACAGTTGAAAACTCCAGTGAACGAGTGGAGTATGCCATCAAGTTACCCGGACAAGGCGACCAAGAATATGTCTACTTACCGATTGACTCTAAGTTTCCACTGGCAGATTATTATCGCTTAGAAGAAGCCTATGAAGCAGGTGACAAGGACGAAATCGAACGCTGTCGTAAGTCGCTCCTAGCCAGCGTCAAACGCTTTGCAAAGGATATTAAGAGCAAGTACATAGCACCACCTCGGACGACCAATTTTGGAGTTTTGTTTGTCCCGACAGAAGGTCTCTACTCAGAAATTGTCCGCAATCCTGTCTTCTTTGATGATTTGAGGCGGGAAGAGCAGATTATTGTTGCAGGTCCAAGTACCCTATCAGCCCTTCTTAACTCCCTATCAGTTGGATTCAAAACTCTCAATATCCAAAAGAGTGCCGACCATATCAGTAAGACTCTTGCCAGCGTCAAGACCGAGTTTGGCAAGTTTGGTGGTATTCTGGTAAAGGCACAAAAACATCTCCAACATGCCTCTGGCAATATTGATGAATTATTAAACCGTCGTACCACAGCTATCGAGCGGACGCTCCGTCACATTGAGTTGTCAGAAGGTGAGCCTGCGCTTGATCTACTCCATTTCCAAGAAAATGAGGAAGAATATGAAGATTAGTCACATGAAAAAAGATGAGCTGTTTGAAGGTTTTTACTTAATCAAATCAGCTGACCTGAGGCAAACTCGAGCTGGGAAAAACTACCTAGCCTTTACCTTCCAAGATGATAGTGGTGAGATTGAGGGGAAGCTCTGGGATGCCCAACCTCATAACATTGAGGCCTTTACCGCAGGTAGGGTTGTCTACATGAAAGGGCGCCGAGAAGTTTATAACAACACTCCACAGGTCAATCAAATCACTCTCCGCCTGCCGCAAGCTGGTGAACCCAATGACCCAGCTGATTTCAAGGTCAAGCCACCGGTTGATATCAAGGAAATTCGTGACTACATGTCGCAAATGATTTTCAAAATTGAAAATCCTGTCTGGCAACGGATTGTCCGAAATCTCTACACCAAGTATGATAAGGAATTCTACTCCTATCCAGCAGCTAAGACCAACCACCATGCCTTTGAAACAGGCTTGGCCTATCATACGGCGACCATGGTGCGCTTGGCAGATGCCATTAGCAATATTTATCCTCGGCTCAATAAGAGCCTGCTCTATGCGGGAATTATGCTGCATGACTTGGCCAAAGTTATCGAGTTGACGGGACCAGAACAGACTGAGTATACAGTGCGAGGCAATCTTCTTGGACATATCGCTCTCATTGATAGCGAAATTACCAAGACGGTTATGGAACTCGGTATCGATGATACCAAGGAAGAAGTCGTTTTGCTTCGTCACGTTATCCTCAGTCACCACGGCTTACTTGAGTATGGAAGCCCAGTCCGTCCACGCATTATGGAAGCAGAGATTATCCATATGATTGACAATCTGGATGCCAGCATGATGATGATGTCAACAGCTCTGGCTTTGGTGGATAAAGGAGAGATGACCAATAAAATCTTCGCTATGGACAATCGTTCCTTCTATAAACCAGGTTTAGATTTATAATTTAAGAAAAATGGACATTTTTTAGAATAAGAATGTTCGTTTTTTTCTGTGAATATGGTATAATAAGTAAAAGACAAAAATGAATACTCTTCGAAAATCTCTTCAAACTAGGGTAGTATCGCCTTGTCGTATGTATATATGCAGGTATATTACGGGATTTGTCAGTTCTATCGACAATCTCAAAACAGTGTTTTGAACCACCAGTGATCAGCTTTCTAGTTTGCTTTTTGATTTTTGAATAAAAATGGAATAGGAAATAGAAATGAAATTAAGAAGAAGTGATCGGATGGTTGTCATTTCCAACTATTTGATTAATCATCCTTATAAACTAACTAGTCTCAATACTTTTGCTGAAAAGTATGAATCTGCTAAATCATCCATCTCAGAAGATATCGTCATTATCAAACGCGCCTTTGAGGAAATCGAAATCGGTCACATCCAGACTGTGACTGGGGCTGGCGGAGGTGTTATCTTTACACCATCAATCTCAAACCATGATGCTAAGGAAATGGTTGAAGACTTGCGTGCCAAGTTGTCAGAAAGTGACCGTATCTTGCCAGGTGGCTACATCTACCTGTCTGATTTACTTAGCACACCAGCCATCTTGAAAAATATTGGTCGCATTATTGCCAAGAGCTTTATGGATCAAAAAATTGACGCGGTTATGACAGTAGCAACCAAGGGTGTGCCACTTGCAAATGCAGTTGCCAATGTCCTCAATGTCCCTTTTGTCATTGTGCGCCGTGACCTGAAAATTACCGAAGGTTCAACGGTTAGCGTCAACTATGTATCCGGTTCAAGTGGTGACCGTATCGAGAAAATGTTCCTTTCAAAACGGAGTCTCAAGGCAGGTAGCCGTGTCTTGATTGTGGATGACTTCTTGAAAGGCGGCGGAACTGTCAATGGGATGATTAGTCTCTTGCGCGAATTCGACTCAGAATTGGCAGGTGTAGCGGTCTTTGCGGACAATGCCCAAGAAGAACGTGAAAAGCAGTTTGAATACAAGTCACTCTTGAAGGTAACCAATATTGATGTCAAGAACCAAGCCATCGATGTTGAGATTGGTAATATTTTTGACACAGAAGAATAAAGGATAAAGGTTGGAACGGTTGTCCCAGCCTTTCTTTGCAAATAGAATAGAAGGAAACTTATGAAAACACCATTTATTAATAAAGAAGACTTAGAAGCGATTGTAGCCGAGTTCCCAACTCCCTTTCACTTATATGATGAGAAGGGAATTCGTGAGAAGGCAAGAGCCGTCAACCAAGCCTTTTCGTGGAACAAGGGCTTTAAGGAATATTTTGCAGTTAAGGCTACTCCAACCCCAGCTATTTTGAAAATTATCCAAGAGGAAGGCTGTGGTGTGGACTGCTCTAGTTACGTAGAGCTTTTGATGAGCCATAAACTGGATTTCCCTGGTTCTGAGATTATGTTCTCTTCAAACAATACGCCAGATAAGGAATATGCCTATGCGCGTGAATTGGGTGCGATCATTAACTTGGATGCCTTTGAAGATATTGAACATTTGGAGCGAGCAGCAGGCATTCCAGAAATCATCTCATGTCGTTATAATCCTGGAGGCGTTTTTGAACTGGGGACAGACATTATGGATAATCCTGGGGAGGCTAAGTTTGGTATGACCAAGGACCAACTCTTTGAATCCTTTGCCATCTTGAAGGAAAAAGGAGCCAAGACTTTTGGGATTCACTCCTTTCTAGCATCCAATACTGTCACCCATCTCTATTATCCAGAGTTGGCGCGTCAGCTTTTTGAATTGGCTGTTGAAATCAAGGAAAAGCTGGGTATTTCACTAGACTTTATCAATCTTTCCGGGGGTATTGGAGTCAACTATCGTCCTGAGCAGGAGCCAAATGATATCGCCTTGATTGGTGAGGGAGTTCGTAAGGTGTATGAAGAGGTTCTTACGCCAGCAGGTCTTGGTCAGGTCAAGATTTTCACCGAATTGGGTCGTTTTATGCTGGCACCTCACGGTGCTTTAGTCACAAGAGTCACTCATAAGAAGAAAACCTACCGTACCTATCTAGGTGTGGATGCATCAGCAGTCAACCTCATGCGTCCAGCTATGTACGGAGCCTATCACCATATTAGCAACATGACCCATCCAGATGGACCAGCTGAAGCGGTAGATGTGGTTGGCTCACTCTGTGAAAACAATGATAAATTTGCAGTCAATCGCGAACTGCCTCATACAGAAATCGGTGATTTGCTGGTCATTCATGATACAGGTGCCCACGGTTTTTCAATGGGCTACCAGTACAATGCCAAACTTCGTTCTGCGGAAATCCTTTATACTGAAGAAGGCAAAGCCCGTCAAATCCGCCGTGCAGAGCGCCCTGAAGACTATTTTGCAACCTTGTATGGTTTTGATTTTGAAGAATAATCTGAGAATAGATTGAAAATGAAATTGAAAAACAGATTGCTTTCTAAAAAATAGGTAAAAATCTTGTTTTTCCTTCAAGTCGTGATATAATAAAACTATAAAACGTTTTCAAGGAAGGTGACGATATGTCTGAAGAAACAATTGATTATGGACAAGTGACAGGAATGGTGCATTCGACAGAAAGTTTTGGGGCGGTAGATGGCCCTGGTATTCGCTTTATTGTCTTTTTACAGGGCTGTCACATGCGTTGCCAGTATTGCCATAACCCAGATACTTGGGCTATGGAGTCCAATAAATCACGTGAACGGACGGTAGATGATGTCTTGACAGAAGCCTTGCGCTACCGTGGTTTCTGGGGAAATAAGGGCGGGATTACAGTCAGCGGAGGAGAAGCCCTCTTGCAGATTGATTTCCTGATTGCCCTTTTCACCAAGGCTAAGGAACAAGGAATCCACTGTACCTTGGACACCTGTGCCCTTCCTTTCCGTAATAAACCACGTTACCTTGAAAAGTTTGACAAACTCATGGCTGTCACTGACTTGGTTCTCTTAGATATCAAGGAAATCAACGAAGAACAGCACAAGATTGTTACTAGCCAAACCAATAAAAATATCTTGGCCTGTGCCCAGTATCTATCAGATATTGGAAAACCTGTCTGGATTCGCCACGTGCTAGTTCCAGGATTGACAGACAGAGACGATGACTTGATTGAACTTGGTAAGTTCGTCAAGACTCTTAAAAATGTGGATAAGTTTGAAATTCTGCCTTATCACACCATGGGTGAGTTTAAATGGCGTGAATTGGGAATTCCCTATTCCCTCGAAGGGGTTAAACCACCAACAGCAGACCGCGTTAAGAACGCTAAACAACTCATGGATACCGAAAGTTACCAAGACTATACGAAACGTGTACATGGATAGAAAAGAAGCCTGATGGAAACATCGGGCTTTTGACTTGCAAAAAGACTTAGCAAATCAGCTAAGCCTTTCTTCTTATCTCGAACGTTGTTTTCCAGCGTTGCGATTTTTGTGTTTTTTCTTGCTTGTGATAGCAGTTGGTTGTTCAGGGGTAACGTCTTTTCGTCCATTTGGTGTTGAGAAAGCACTTGCTTTTGGTGGGTTCTTGGCTAGTTCTTCACGGACTTTTTTGCGAAGTTTTGGACGAACGATATAGTTGACGATAAACTGTTGGAGAATCATCATGAAACCACCGACAACCCAGTAAAGTGTAACACTGGCTGGTGAGAAGAGGGAGAAGACGACGATCATGAGTGGGCTCATGTAAATCATTTTTTTAATTTGTTCTCTTTGCATTTCATCTTCTACTCCGTGAAGTGAAAGGAGCGATTGAAGATAGTAAAGGACACCAGCGAAGGCAACCAAAATCATACTTGGAGAACCTAGAGGAATTCCTAGGTAGCTTGCTTGAGCAACACCTTCAGTATGTTGGGCAGCAAAGTAGATAGCAGAGAAGAAAGGCATTTGAAGGAGGATAGGGAAACATCCTACACCACCAAACATGCTGATGCCATGCTCTTTTTGAGCGGCAAAGAGAGCTTGTTGGGCTTCGAGTTTTTCTTCTTGAGTAGTTGCTTCTTTGAGACGAGTTTGGTGTGGCTCAAGGACGTGCTTGAGGGCATTCATCTTTTCAGAGTGAAGCGTTGCCTTCCATGATTGGTAGATACCAAGTGGCAAGATAATCAAGCGCACGATAATGGTTACGATGATGATAGCGACACCAAAGCCTAGACCTTGATCAGTAGCGAAGTACTTGATAGCTTCAGCCATAGGCGCTCCGATCGTATTCCAAATAAATCCTGTCGGCTGACCTGTGGTTTTATCGACATTGACACAGCCAGTTAAGACAAGCAACATAGCCACTCCCATAGCCGAGAATGCAAAACGTTTAATAGATTTCACTGTTTTTATTCCTTCTTTAAAAATTATACCTTTCTATTCTACTGTTTTTTTACAAAATATACAATAGTTCTGGAGACCTAATTTGCGATTTTAAAGTCAGAGTAGGGAGGAAAGTTGCTTAGTTTGACATCTAAGTAGCTTACTTTTGAAAAAGGTGTCGGTCCTTTTCGGATTTCTTGGATAAATTTTGCCATGATAGCAGATGAGTCTGCTTGGGCTAAGATTTCCACTGTGCCATCGTCGTTATTCCATACCCGACCTGTGATGCCACCGATTTCAAGGGCCAGGCTATAAACACCCCAACGAAAGCCGACTCCCTGCACCCTACCTTGGGCAATCATTCTAACCTTTTGCATACCAAACCCCTTTGATTGTGTTATAATATTTCTATGACTATTATAACCTCAAAAGCCAATTCTGTGGTAAAAAATGCTAAGAAATTACACCAAAAAAAATACCGCAAGTCTGCCTATTTGATTGAAGGCTGGCACTTGTTTGAAGAAGCTGTCCAAGCTGGAGTGACGATTGAGAAAATCTTTGCCCTAGAAAGTTACCGAAATCAGTTAGCTGCTTTTCCGCAAACTATCTGGGTGTCAGAGGATATTTTACTAGATTTGGCGGATTCTCAGACTCCACAGGGAATCGTTGCGGTGGTTCAAAAAGAAGAAGTAGGACAAGCTGACTTTAGTCAGGGCAAGTTCTTGTTTTTGGAAGATGTGCAAGATCCTGGTAATGTAGGAACCATCATTCGAACTGCGGATGCAGCAGGCTTTACAGGAGTGATTGTTTCAGATAAATCGGCAGATATCTACAGTCTCAAGACCTTACGTTCCATGCAAGGCAGTCATTTTCATCTGCCTATTTACCGGATGACTAGCCAAGCGCTCCTTAAGGAAACCAAAGAGGCAGCTATCCCTGTGCTAGCTACAACCCTATCTAAAGATTCTGTTGATTACAGAGAACTGCCTCCTATAGAAAATTTTGTACTAGTCATGGGAAATGAGGGCCAAGGAATTAGTCCCCTTATGGCTGAAAGTGCAGACCAGTTGGTCCATATTAGCATGAAGGGGCAGGCGGAGAGTTTGAATGTTGCCATTGCAGCTGGTATTTTGATTTTCCATTTAAGCTAATTTTAACTTTTTTTGTTATAATCAAGGAAAGATGTTCATAGAAAAGGAGAAAAGATGAATCACACTATTATACATGACCGTGTAGGTCTCAATCAATTTTACGCTAAGGTATATGCCTTTGTTGGTCTGGGAATCGGACTATCTGCTTTGGTATCAGGCCTTATGTTGACGGTCTTTCAGTCTCAGTTGCTTTACTTTTTGATGCAGGGGCGTCTCTGGTTGACCATTGCAACCTTTGCAGAATTGGCCTTGGTTTTCGTTGCCAGTAGCATGGCTTCAAGAAATAGTCCAGCTGCTCTTCCAGTATTTTTGCTATACTCTGTTTTAAACGGTTTTACCCTTAGTTTTGTGGTAGCCTTCTATACTCCGGGTACAGTTTTATCTGCCTTTGTATCGAGCGCCCTTCTCTTCTTTGTCATGGCGGCAGTTGGTATCTTTACCAAGAAAGACTTGAGTGGGATTGGTCGAGCAATGATGGCAGCTCTCATTGGTTTACTGATTGCTATGGTAGTCAATATTTTCTTGGCTAGTGGCTTCTTTGATTATATGATTAGCGTAGCCATGGTTTTGGTTTTTTCAGGGTTGATTGCTTGGGATAACCAAAAGATTCGCCTCGCCTATGAACAATCACAAGGTCGTGTAGCGACAGGCTGGGTGGTGTCAATGGCTCTCAGTATCTATCTTGATTTTATCAATCTCTTCCTAAGTATTTTACGTATCTTTGGTCGTAATGATTAAAAGGTCTATAAAATCAGTGTTTTGAGTGACACTGATTTTTTTAAATTTTCTCTTTTCTTTTCTTGGAAATAGGTGTATAATGTTTTTAACTAATTTTTGAGGAGTAGCCTATGAAGAAAAGTTTTATTCACCAACAAGAAGAAATTTCCTTTGTCAAAAATACTTTTACTCAGTATTTGAAAGATAAGTTAGAAGTTGTCGAAGTTCAAGGTCCTATCTTGAGTAGGGTCGGTGATGGGATGCAGGACAACTTATCAGGTGTGGAGAATGCCGTATCGGTCAAGGTTCTCCAAATCCCTGATGCTACTTATGAAGTGGTGCACTCCCTTGCTAAATGGAAACGCCACACCTTGGCTCGCTTTGGTTTCGGTGAAGGGGAAGGTCTTTTCGTCCACATGAAGGCCCTTCGTCCAGATGAGGATTCCTTGGATGCAACCCACTCTGTTTATGTTGACCAGTGGGACTGGGAGAAGGTTATCCCAAATGGACAACGAAACATTGCCTACCTAAAAGAAACAGTTGAGAAGATTTACAAGGCTATTCGCCTGACTGAGCTAGCTGTTGAAGCCCGTTATGACATCGAGTCTATCTTGCCAAAACAAATCACCTTTATTCATACAGAAGAATTGGTAGAACGCTACCCAGACTTGACACCGAAAGAACGTGAAAATGCGATTTGTAAAGAATTTGGAGCCGTCTTTTTGATTGGTATCGGTGGCGAGTTGCCAGATGGTAAACCGCACGATGGACGT
Source organism: Streptococcus sp. 79 (assembly GCF_013277425.1). Taxonomy (NCBI): domain Bacteria; kingdom Bacillati; phylum Bacillota; class Bacilli; order Lactobacillales; family Streptococcaceae; genus Streptococcus; species Streptococcus sp. 79. The sequence goes on along the minus strand of NZ_VMMW01000059.1, from coordinate 16,823 downwards.
GCACCAGACTATGATGACTGGACAAGCGAGTCTGAAAATGGCTACAAGGGTCTAAATGGTGATATTCTTGTCTGGAATGAATCTCTGGGTGGAGCCTTTGAGTTGTCTTCTATGGGGATTCGTGTAGATGAAGAAACCCTTCGCCGTCAGGTTGCCATCACAGGTGATGAAGACCGCTTGGAATTGGAATGGCACAAGGCTCTATTGAATGGCCTATTCCCATTGACAATCGGTGGAGGAATTGGACAATCTCGTATGGCCATGTTCCTACTTCGCAAGAGACACATCGGAGAAGTGCAAACAAGTGTTTGGCCTCAAGAAGTCCGCGATACTTACGAAAATATTTTGTAGAGAATCGAACCGCAAGGTTCGGTTTTCTTTCTCTTTTTGTCTATAATTTGGTATAATAAACAGTATGAAAATCGTATCAGGAATCTATGGGGGACGTCCCCTCAAGACACTAGAGGGCAAGACGACAAGGCCTACTTCAGATAAGGTTAGGGGCGCCATTTTTAACATGATTGGTCCCTACTTTGAAGGGGGACGAGTCTTGGACCTTTATGCAGGTAGTGGTGGTTTATCTATCGAAGCAGTATCGCGTGGCATGTCCAGCTCTGTTTTGGTGGAGCGAGACCGTAAGGCTCAGACCATCGTGGCTGAAAATATCCAGATGACCAAGGATGTTGGAAAATTTCAACTCCTCAAGATGGATGCAGAAAGGGCATTGGAGCAGGTATCTGGGGAATTTGACCTTATTTTCTTAGACCCTCCTTATGCCAAGGAACAAATGGTAGCAGATATTGAAAAAATGGCTGAGAGAGCGCTTTTTTCTGAAGATGTCATGGTTGTGTGTGAGACGGATAAGGCCGTTGAACTTCCAGAAGAAATTGCCTGCCTGGGTATCTGGAAGGAAAAGATTTATGGAATTAGTAAGGTGACAGTCTATGTCAGATAAGATTGGCTTATTCACAGGCTCATTTGATCCGATGACAAATGGGCATCTGGATATCATTGAACGGGCGAGCAGACTTTTTGATAAGCTCTATGTTGGTATTTTTTTTAATCCCCACAAACAAGGATTTCTCCCTATCGAAAATCGTAAACGGGGATTAGAAAAGGCTGTGAAACATTTGGAAAATGTTGCAGTCGTGTCTTCTCATGATGAATTGGTGGTCGATGTTGCGAAAAGACTGGGGGCTACTTGCCTAGTGCGAGGCTTGAGAAATGCGTCGGATTTGCAATACGAAGCCAGTTTTGATTACTACAACCATCAGCTGTCTCCTGATATAGAGACTATTTATTTACATAGTCGACCTGAACATCTCTATATCAGTTCATCAGGCGTTAGAGAGCTTTTGAAGTTTGGTCAGGATATTGCCTGCTATGTTCCCGAGAGTATTTTGGAGGAAATAAGAAATGAAAAAAAAGATTAGATGGCCCTTATACGTCATTGCGGCCTTGATTGTGACTTTCTTGGCATTTGTAGTGCCCTTGCCTTATTATATAGAGGTTCCAGGTGGTTCGGAAGATATTCGCCAAGTCCTTAAAGTAAATGACACAGAAGATAAGGAAGCTGGTGCCTATCAATTCGTTACGGTTGGTGTTCAACATGCCACTTTAGCTCATATGATTTATGCTTGGTTGACACCTTTTACAGATATTCGTAGTGCTCAGGAGACTACAGGTGGTTCTTCCGATGTTGAATTTATGCGAATCAATCAATTCTACATGCAAACATCGCAAAATATGGCCAAGTATCAAGGACTAAAAACAGCTGGTAAGGATATCGAACTCAAGTACTTTGGCGTTTATGTTTTGAATGTGACGGATAATTCAACCTTTAAAGGGATTCTCAATATCTCTGATACGGTCACAGCAGTCAATGATCAGACCTTTGATAGTTCCAAAGACTTGATTGATTACGTCAGTTCTCAAAAATTAGGGGACTCCGTCAAGGTCACCTATGAAGAGGATGGGCAAACCAAGTCTGCAGAAGGAAAGATTATCACCTTGGAAAATGGAAAAAATGGGATTGGAATCGGCTTGATTGATCGTACAGAGGTAATCAGCAATGTCCCAATTAGTTTTTCAACAGCTGGTATTGGCGGCCCAAGTGCTGGTCTCATGTTTAGTCTAGCTATCTATACTCAAATAGCTCACCCAGATCTTCGTAATGGTCGTATTGTTGCTGGTACAGGTACCATTGACCGCGATGGGAATGTGGGGGATATTGGAGGTATTGATAAAAAAGTTGTAGCTTCGGCTAGGGCAGGTGCTGCTATTTTCTTTGCCCCTGATAATCCTGTTAGCGAAGAAGAACAAAAAGCACACCCGGATGCAAAAAACAACTACCAAACAGCCCTAGAAGCATCCAAAACAATCAAGACAGATATGAAAATCGTGCCCGTTAAAACCCTACAAGATGCAATTGATTACTTGAAAAACAATCCCTAGTTTTTAAGTGAAGTTTCCAAACTAGCGCACAAACAGAGAAGATGGTATAATAGTCAAATGGTTCAATTATTATTCACTCTAAGCAGTCACATGCTCTTTATTTATGTGAGTTTTTACCTTTTAAAGGATCTTGTTAGATGGGAAAAGGTTTTAAAAGTGACAGCTGAGAATACAAGAAAAGTTCGTTTATTAGTAGGTTTTTTCAGCATTGTAATGGGCTATATCTTGAGTTCTTTCTTTATCAGCCTGTATCATTTGTGGCAAGAAGCGCTTAGAGGATTATTATAAAATCAAGAGTAAAGGAAACGAGTATGGACAAAATTGTGGTTCAAGGTGGCGATAATCGTCTGGTAGGAAGTGTAACCATCGAAGGAGCAAAGAATGCAGTCTTGCCCTTGTTGGCAGCGACTATTCTAGCAAGTGAAGGAAAGACCGTCTTGCAGAATGTTCCGATTTTGTCGGATGTCTTTATTATGAATCAGGTAGTTGGTGGTTTGAATGCCAAGGTTGACTTTGATGAGGAAGCCCATCTTGTCAAGGTGGATGCTACTGGCGATATCACTGAGGAAGCCCCTTACAAGTATGTCAGCAAGATGCGCGCCTCCATCGTTGTATTAGGGCCAATCCTTGCCCGTGTGGGTCATGCTAAGGTATCCATGCCAGGTGGTTGTACGATTGGTAGCCGTCCTATTGATCTTCATTTGAAAGGTCTGGAAGCTATGGGGGTTAAGATTAGTCAGACAGCTGGTTACATCGAAGCCAAGGCAGAACGCTTGCATGGCGCTCATATCTATATGGACTTTCCAAGTGTTGGTGCAACGCAGAACTTGATGATGGCAGCGACTCTGGCTGATGGGGTGACAGTGATTGAGAATGCTGCGCGTGAGCCTGAGATTGTTGACTTAGCCATTCTCCTTAATGAAATGGGAGCCAAGGTCAAAGGTGCTGGTACAGAGACTATAACCATTACTGGTGTTGAGAAACTTCATGGTACGACTCACAATGTAGTCCAGGACCGTATCGAAGCAGGAACCTTTATGGTAGCTGCTGCCATGACTGGTGGTGATGTCTTGATTAAAGACGCTGTTTGGGAGCACAATCGTCCCTTGATTGCCAAGTTGCTTGAAATGGGAGTGGAAGTGACGGAGGAGACTGAAGGAATTCGCGTTCGCTCTCAACTAGAAAATCTAAAAGCTGTTCATGTGAAAACCTTGCCCCACCCAGGATTTCCAACAGATATGCAGGCTCAATTTACAGCCTTGATGACAGTTGCAAAAGGCGAATCAACCATGGTGGAGACAGTTTTCGAAAATCGTTTCCAACACTTAGAAGAGATGCGTCGCATGGGCTTGCACTCGGAGATTATCCGTGATACAGCACGTATTGTTGGTGGGCAGCCTTTGCAGGGAGCAGAAGTTCTTTCGACTGACCTTCGTGCCAGCGCAGCCTTGATTTTGACAGGTTTGGTAGCACAGGGAGAAACTGTGGTCGGTAAATTGGTTCACTTGGATAGAGGTTACTACCGTTTCCATGAGAAGTTGGCGCAGCTAGGTGCTAAGATTCAGCGGATTGAGGCAAATGATGAAGATGAATAAGAAATCAGGCTACGTAGTCAAGCGTTTACTTTTAGTAATTCTAGTACTGATTTTAGGTGCACTAGCCCTAGGAATCGGTCTAATGGTAGGCTATGGAATTTTGGGCAAGGGACAAGATCCATGGGCCATCCTGTCTCCAGCAAAATGGCAGGAATTGATTCATAAATTTACAGGAAATTAGGCTGGAGAACCAGCCTTTTTCTAAAGATAAGGAGAAATATGAACAAAAAAACAAGACAGACACTAATCGGACTGCTAGTGTTATTGCTTTTGTCTACAGGGAGCTATTATATTAAGCAGAATGAACTAGGCAATCAGGCTGCTAAGACAAAAATAAGTCAGAAAAAACAAGCGTCTGAAGCTCCTAGTCAAGCATTGGCAGAGAGTGTCTTAACAGACGCAGTCAAAAACCAAGTAAAAGGGAGTCTGGAGTGGAACGGATCAGGTGCTTTTATCGTCAATGGTAATAAAACAAACCTAAATGCCAAGGTTTCAAGTAAGCCCTACGCTGATAATAAAACAAAGACGGTGGGCAAGGAGACCGTACCAACCGTGGCTAATGCCCTCTTGTCTAAGGCTACTCGTCAGTACAAGAATCGTGAAGAAACTGGGAATGGTTCGACTTCATGGACTCCTCCAGGCTGGCATCAGGTCAAGAATCTAAAGGGCTCTTATACCCATGCAGTCGATAGAGGTCATCTGTTAGGCTATGCCTTAATCGGTGGTTTGGATGGTTTTGATGCCTCGACAAGCAATCCTAAAAACATTGCTGTTCAGACAGCCTGGGCAAATCAGGCGCAGGCCGAGGATTCGACTGGTCAAAACTACTATGAAAGTAAGGTGCGTAAAGCCTTGGACCAAAACAAGCGTGTCCGTTACCGTGTAACCCTTTACTACGCTTCAAACGAGGATTTAGTTCCTTCAGCTTCACAGATTGAAGCCAAGTCTTCAGATGGAGAATTGGAATTTAATGTTCTAGTTCCCAATGTTCAAAAGGGGCTTCAACTGGATTACCGAACTGGAGAAGTAACTGTAACTCATACTCGATGAAAATCAAAAAGCAAACTAGGAAGCTAGCCGCAGGTTGCTCAAAGCACAGCTTTGAGGTTGCAGATAAAGCTGACGTGGTTTGAAGAGATTTTCGAAGAGTATCAGTAAAAGATAAGATAAACTCCTATATCACTTATGGATGTAGGAGTTCTTTTTTCTAGTTTAAGTAGGGCTAGAGTAGGTACTAAGAAAAAATGGTAACTTCTAAAACTAACTTCCAGTTTCCCACAACCTAGCTTTTAGTATGAGAAAAACGCGTGAAATCAGTGGAAATCCGTCTTAGACTAACTTCCAGTTTTGGGAGAGAGATGGAAGTTACTTTGAGAAGTTACGCTAAGAAAAAAATAATATGTATTGGATTAAATTTTGTGATATAATAAAGGATAAGATACTATTTTAGGAGAAGAACTATGGAAGACCCAAGTAGTCAGAATTTGTTGCTACAATTTGTTTTATTGTTTATCTTGACGGTATTAAATGCCTTTTTCTCAGCCACAGAAATGGGCATGGTTTCTCTTAATCGTGCCCGAGTTGAACAAAAGGCGGAAGAAGGAGACAGACGCTACATCCGCCTGCTGAAGGTACTAGAAAATCCTAACCACTTTTTATCAACCATTCAGGTAGGAATCACCCTGATTACAATCTTATCAGGGGCGAGTTTAGCTGATACTCTAGGACGTGTGATTGCCTCTTGGCTTGGGAATAGCGAAACAGCACAAGCAGTGGCAACTTTTCTATCCTTGGCATTTTTGACCTATATTTCCATCGTTTTTGGGGAATTATATCCTAAGAGAATCGCTCTTAATCTAAAGGATGCCTTGGCCATTCGTACAGCGCCGGTTATCATTGGGATCGGAAAACTAGTCAGTCCTTTTGTTTGGCTTTTAGCTGCTTCGACCAATTTCTTGAGCCATTTGACTCCTATGTCATTCGATGATGCGGATGAAAAGATGACCCGTGATGAAATTGCCTATATGCTGACAAATAGTGAAGAAACATTGGATGCTGATGAGATTGAGATGCTACAAGGTGTCTTTTCGCTCGATGAACTGATGGCACGAGAGGTTATGGTTCCTCGGACAGATGCTTTTATGGTGGATATTCAGGATGATAGTCAAAGCATTATCCAAAGTATTTTAAAACAAAACTTTTCCCGTATACCAGTTTACGATGGGGATAAGGACAATGTAATTGGAATCATTCACACCAAGAGTCTCCTTAAGGCTGGTTTTGTGGATGGTTTTGATAATATTGTTTGGAAGAAAATCTTACAAGATCCACTTTTTGTACCTGAAACTATTTTTGTGGATGACTTGCTAAAAGAATTGCGCAATACCCAAAGACAAATGGCAATCTTGCTGGATGAATACGGTGGTATGGCTGGTTTGGTGACCTTGGAAGACCTCTTAGAGGAAATTGTTGGTGAAATTGATGATGAAACGGACAAAGCAGCAATAGATGTTCATCAGATTGGCGAGGATACCTACATTGTTCAAGGAACAATGACCCTCAATGATTTCAATAATTACTTTGATGTTGAACTGGAAAGTGATGACGTTGATACCATCGCTGGTTACTATTTGACAGGAGTGGGGACCATTCCGACGACTGAGAAACTTAGCTATGAATTGGTCAGCCAAAACAAACAACTTATCTTAACCAATGATAAAGTGAAAAATGGACGTGTTAACAAGGTAAAAGTCCAAATTACCGAAGTTGAAATAGAAGAAGAAACAGAGTAAACTAGAGGCTTTTGTCACCAGGTGTGACGAAGCTTTTTTCAGTTGATTTCATGAGGGAATTATGTCATGGAAAGAACTTTGCCCCAAAAGTTTTTCAAAATTATCCGTATTTATCAGAAGAAAAATAAAAAAGCCCTTCAAATTGGGCTTTCTGTTCATTTGAAACCTGATAAATCAAGTTATAGAAGGCGGTAGACGGATTTGAACCGACGATCAAGCTTTTGCAGAGCCGTGCCTTACCACTTGGCTATACCGCCTTAACGTTTCTTATTATACCTTGAAAATGATTTTCAGTCAATAGCTTTTTCAGTTTTTTGTACCATAGTGTGATTCGAATGTAATGCTAAGTTTTCTATGGGAAAAAGATTACCAAAAATCTACTGAATCCCCTTGAAAAATCTAGCTAATTAGGGTATAATATAAATAATCATTTGTCGTAGGTTTTGTCTGAAATATTGTCCAGACAAGGCTCACAGCAGTTAAATCTTCTGAAAAAGTCAGATTTAGCTGCTCTTTTTGTGCTTTTTTTCAGGATTTTGAGTACTTGTAATAAAGACTTAAAAATTCTGAAAATTCATCAAAGGGACACGGTGATAGGGGTTTTACAACCATATGACGATTAGAAAGCCTGATTGACAAGGCTTGGAACTTATTTACAAAGGAGAATCATCTTGGCAGGACATGACGTTCAATACGGGAAACATCGTACCCGTCGTAGTTTTTCAAGAATCAAAGAAGTTCTTGACTTACCAAATTTGATTGAAATTCAAACTGACTCATTCAAAGATTTCCTAGACCACGGTCTTAAGGAAGTGTTTGAAGATGTATTGCCAATTTCAAACTTCACAGACACAATGGAGTTGGAATTTGTTGGATATGAAATCAAGGAACCCAAATATACGCTAGAAGAAGCTCGTATTCACGATGCTAGCTACTCAGCACCAATTTTTGTAACCTTCCGCTTGATCAATAAAGAAACAGGCGAAATCAAGACCCAAGAAGTTTTCTTTGGTGATTTCCCGATCATGACAGAAATGGGTACTTTCATTATCAATGGTGGTGAACGTATCATTGTATCTCAGTTGGTTCGCTCGCCAGGTGTTTACTTTAATGACAAAGTAGATAAGAACGGTAAAGTGGGCTATGGTTCAACTGTTATCCCTAACCGTGGAGCTTGGTTGGAACTTGAAAGCGACTCAAAAGACATTACCTACACTCGTATCGACCGTACTCGTAAGATTCCATTTACAACCTTGGTTCGTGCGCTTGGTTTCTCAGGTGATGATGAAATCTTTGATATCTTTGGTGATAGCGAATTGGTTCGCAACACTGTTGAAAAAGATATCCACAAGAATCCAATGGACTCTCGTACAGACGAAGCTTTGAAAGAAATCTACGAACGCCTTCGTCCAGGTGAGCCTAAGACAGCTGAAAGCTCACGTAGCTTGCTTGTGGCTCGTTTCTTTGACCCACGTCGCTATGACTTAGCAGCAGTTGGTCGTTACAAGATCAATAAAAAACTCAATGTTAAAACACGCTTGCTTAACCAAACCATTGCAGAGCCATTGGTAGACCCTGAAACTGGAGAAATCTTGGTAGAAGCTGGAACTGTTATGACTCGTAGTGTGATTGAAAGCATTGAAAGCCATTTGGATGGTGACTTGAACAAGATTGTTTATATTCCAAATGATGCAGCCGTTGTGACTGAGCCAGTTGTTCTTCAAAAATTCAAGGTTGTTGCTCCAACGGATCCAGACCGTGTCGTAACCATCATTGGTAATGCCAATCCAGATGACAAGGTTCGTATCGTTACTCCTGCAGATATCCTTGCTGAGATGAGCTACTTCCTCAACTTGGCTGAAGGACTTGGCCGTGTAGATGATATCGACCACCTTGGGAACCGTCGTATCCGTGCGGTTGGTGAATTGCTTGCCAACCAAGTACGTTTGGGACTTTCTCGTATGGAACGTAATGTCCGTGAACGTATGTCTGTTCAAGACAACGAAGTCTTGACACCACAACAAATCATCAACATCCGTCCTGTAACAGCTGCGGTGAAAGAATTCTTTGGTTCATCACAGTTGTCACAGTTCATGGACCAACACAACCCACTTTCTGAGTTGTCTCACAAACGCCGTTTGTCAGCCTTAGGACCTGGTGGTTTGACACGTGACCGCGCTGGATATGAAGTACGTGACGTGCACTACACTCACTATGGTCGTATGTGTCCCATCGAGACACCTGAAGGACCTAACATCGGTTTGATCAATAACTTGTCATCTTACGGACATTTGAACAAATATGGTTTTGTTCAAACACCATACCGTAAGGTTGACCGTGAAACAGGCGTTGTTACGAACGAAATCGTTTGGTTGACAGCCGATGAAGAAGATGAATTTACTGTAGCACAGGCTAACTCTCGTCTGAATGAAGATGGAACATTTGCTGAAAAAGTTGTCATGGGACGTCACCAAGGGGTCAACCAAGAGTATCCAGCTAATGTTGTTGACTATATGGACGTATCACCAAAACAGGTAGTTGCCGTTGCGACAGCATGTATTCCTTTCTTGGAAAACGATGACTCCAACCGTGCCCTCATGGGAGCCAACATGCAACGTCAGGCTGTGCCATTGATCAATCCTCAAGCACCTTACGTTGGTACTGGTATGGAATACCAAGCAGCCCACGATTCAGGAGCTGCTGTGATTGCTCAGTACGATGGTAAAGTTACTTACGCAGATGCTGACAAGGTAGAAGTTCGTCGTGAAGATGGTTCATTGGATGTTTACCACATCCAAAAATTCCGTCGTTCAAACTCAGGTACTGCCTACAACCAACGTACGCTTGTTAAAGTTGGCGATGTCGTTGAAAAAGGTGATTTCATCGCTGACGGACCTTCTATGGAAAATGGAGAAATGGCGCTTGGACAAAACCCAATCGTTGCCTACATGACTTGGGAAGGTTACAACTTCGAGGATGCTGTTATCATGAGCGAACGCTTGGTTAAAGACGATGTCTACACATCTGTTCACCTTGAAGAATACGAATCAGAAACACGCGATACAAAGCTTGGGCCTGAAGAAATTACTCGTGAAATTCCAAATGTTGGGGAAGACGCTCTTAAAGACCTTGACGAAATGGGTATTATCCGTATCGGTGCTGAGGTTAAAGAAGGTGATATCCTTGTAGGTAAAGTAACACCTAAGGGTGAGAAAGACCTTTCAGCTGAAGAACGTCTCTTGCACGCTATCTTCGGAGATAAATCTCGTGAAGTTCGTGATACTTCTCTTCGTGTACCACACGGTGCCGATGGTGTCGTTCGTGATGTTAAGATCTTTACACGTGCAAATGGAGATGAGCTGCAATCAGGTGTTAACATGCTGGTTCGCGTCTACATCGCTCAAAAACGTAAGATCAAGGTCGGAGATAAGATGGCCGGACGTCACGGAAACAAAGGTGTTGTTTCTCGTATCGTTCCTGTAGAAGACATGCCTTACCTTCCAGACGGAACTCCAGTCGATATCATGTTGAACCCACTTGGGGTGCCATCACGTATGAATATCGGTCAGGTTATGGAGCTTCACCTTGGTATGGCAGCTCGTACTCTTGGTATCCACATCGCAACACCAGTCTTTGACGGAGCAAGTTCTGAAGACCTTTGGTCAACTGTTAAAGAAGCTGGTATGGATAGCGATGCCAAAACAATCCTTTACGATGGACGTACTGGAGAACCGTTTGATAACCGTGTTTCTGTCGGAGTCATGTACATGATCAAACTCCACCACATGGTTGATGATAAATTGCACGCGCGTTCAGTCGGACCTTACTCAACTGTTACCCAACAACCACTCGGAGGTAAAGCTCAGTTTGGTGGACAACGTTTCGGTGAGATGGAGGTTTGGGCTCTTGAAGCCTACGGTGCATCAAATGTCCTACAAGAAATCTTGACTTACAAGTCTGACGATATCAACGGACGTTTGAAAGCTTATGAAGCTATTACAAAAGGAAAACCAATTCCAAAACCAGGTGTTCCAGAATCCTTCCGAGTTCTTGTCAAAGAATTGCAATCTCTCGGTCTTGACATGCGTGTCCTAGACGAAGATGACCAAGAAGTGGAACTTCGCGACTTGGATGAAGGAATGGACGAAGATGTCATCCACGTAGATGACCTTGAAAAAGCCCGCGAAAAAGCAGCCCAAGAGGCTAAAGCAGCCTTTGAAGCCGAAGAAGCTGAGAAAGCAACAAAAGCGGAAGCAACAGAAGAAGCTGCTGAACAAGAATAAGTAGCTCACTTAGAATAGAAAGGGAAGAAATAGTGGTTGATGTAAATCGTTTTAAAAGTATGCAAATCACCCTAGCTTCTCCAAGCAAAGTCCGTTCATGGTCTTATGGAGAAGTCAAAAAACCTGAAACAATCAATTACCGGACCTTGAAACCAGAACGTGAAGGACTCTTTGATGAAGTGATCTTTGGTCCTACAAAAGACTGGGAATGTGCTTGTGGTAAGTACAAACGCATTCGTTACAGAGGGATTGTTTGTGACCGTTGTGGGGTTGAAGTAACGCGTACAAAAGTTCGTCGTGAGCGTATGGGGCACATCGAATTGAAAGCTCCTGTATCTCACATCTGGTACTTCAAGGGGATTCCAAGCCGTATGGGCTTGACCCTTGATATGAGCCCTCGTGCCCTCGAGGAAGTTATCTACTTTGCAGCTTATGTGGTGATTGATCCTAAGGATACACCACTTGAGCACAAGTCTATCATGACAGAGCGCGAATACCGTGAGCGCTTGCGTGAGTATGGTTATGGATCATTCGTTGCCAAGATGGGGGCCGAAGCCATCCAAGACCTTTTAAAACAAGTAGATCTTGAAAAAGAAATTGCTGAACTCAAAGAAGAATTGAAAACAGCTACTGGACAAAAACGTGTCAAAGCCATCCGTCGTTTGGATGTTTTGGATGCCTTTTACAAGTCTGGAAACAAACCTGAATGGATGATTCTCAACATCCTTCCGGTTATTCCACCAGATCTTCGTCCAATGTTGCAGTTGGATGGTGGCCGTTTTGCCTCATCTGACTTGAACGACCTCTACCGCCGTGTTATCAACCGTAACAACCGTTTGGCTCGTTTGCTTGAGTTGAATGCACCTGGTATCATCGTTCAAAATGAGAAACGTATGCTTCAAGAAGCGGTTGACGCTTTGATTGACAATGGTCGTCGTGGTCGTCCAATCACAGGACCAGGTAGCCGTCCACTGAAATCATTGAGCCACATGCTTAAAGGTAAACAAGGACGCTTCCGTCAAAACTTGCTCGGTAAACGTGTTGACTTCTCAGGACGTTCCGTTATCGCCGTTGGTCCAACGCTTAAGATGTACCAATGTGGTGTGCCACGTGAAATGGCGATCGAGCTCTTTAAACCATTCGTGATGCGTGAAATCGTTGCCCGTGATATTGTGCAAAACGTCAAAGCAGCTAAACGCTTGGTGGAACGTGGAGACGAACGCATCTGGGATATCCTTGAAGAAGTGATCAAAGAACACCCAGTACTTTTGAACCGCGCACCTACCCTTCACCGTTTGGGTATCCAAGCCTTCGAGCCAGTCTTGATTGATGGTAAGGCCCTTCGCTTGCACCCGCTTGTCTGTGAAGCCTACAATGCCGACTTTGACGGTGACCAAATGGCCATCCACGTACCGCTTTCAGAAGAAGCTCAAGCAGAAGCTCGTATCCTCATGCTAGCTGCTGAGCACATCTTGAACCCGAAAGATGGTAAACCAGTTGTTACTCCATCTCAGGACATGGTTTTGGGTAACTACTACTTGACCATGGAAGAAGCTGGTCGTGAAGGTGAAGGAATGGTCTTCAAAGACCGTGACGAAGCGGTTATGGCTTACCGTAATGGTTATGTTCACCTTCACTCACGTGTTGGTATCGCAACAGACAGCCTCAACAAGCCTTGGACAGAAGAGCAAAAACATAAGGTATTGCTTACAACAGTTGGTAAAATCCTCTTCAACGACATCATGCCAGAGGGTCTACCATACTTGCAAGAACCAAACAATGCCAACTTGACAGAAGGCGTTCCAGCTAAATACTTCTTGCCACTTGGTGGAGATATCAAGGAAGCTATCAGCAATCTTGAACTCAACCCTCCATTCAAGAAGAAAAACCTTGGAAATATCATCGCTGAAATCTTCAAACGTTTCCGTACGACAGAAACTTCTGCCCTACTTGACCGTATGAAGAACCTCGGTTACCATCACTCAACTCTTGCAGGATTGACAGTGGGTATTGCCGATATCCCAGTCGTTGATGACAAGGCTGAAATCATTGAAGAATCACACAAACGTGTAGAACAAATCACAAAACAATTCCGTCGTGGTATGATCACAGACGACGAGCGTTACAATGCCGTTACAGCTGAATGGCGTGCTGCCCGTGAAAAATTGGAGAAACGCTTGATTGCCAACCAAGATCCTAAGAACCCAATCGTTATGATGATGGACTCTGGAGCCCGTGGTAACATCTCAAACTTCTCACAGCTTGCCGGTATGCGTGGTCTGATGGCTGCTCCGAACGGACGTATCATGGAATTGCCAATCCTTTCAAACTTCCGCGAAGGTTTGTCAGTACTCGAAATGTTCTTCTCAACTCACGGTGCCCGTAAAGGTATGACCGATACGGCCCTTAAGACAGCCGACTCAGGTTACTTGACTCGTCGTTTGGTTGACGTTGCCCAAGACGTTATCATCCGTGAGGACGACTGTGGAACAGACCGTGGTCTCTTGATCCGTTCTATCGCAGAAGGAAAAGAGATGATCGAGTCTCTCGAAGAGCGTCTCAATGGTCGTTACACTAAGAAAACTGTTAAACATCCAGAAACTGGTGCAGTTATTATCGGTCCAAATGAGTTGATTACAGAAGACAAGGCGCGTGAAATTGTCAATGCTGGTGTGGAAGAAGTGACTATCCGCTCTGTATTTACATGTAACACTCGTCACGGTGTCTGCCGTCACTGTTATGGTATCAACTTGGCGACTGGTGATGCGGTTGAAGTTGGTGAAGCAGTTGGAACAATCGCTGCCCAATCTATCGGGGAACCTGGTACACAGCTTACAATGCGTACCTTCCACACGGGTGGGGTTGCCTCAAATACCGATATCACTCAGGGTCTTCCTCGTGTCCAAGAAATCTTTGAAGCCCGCAATCCTAAAGGGGAAGCGGTTATCACAGAGGTTAAAGGACAAGTTACAGCTATCGAAGAAGATGCTTCAACTCGTACCAAGAAAGTCTTTGTTAAGGGCGAAACTGGTGAAGGCGAATATGTTGTTCCATTTACCGCTCGTATGCGTGTTGAAGTTGGTGACCAAGTAGCGCGTGGTGCTGCTCTTACAGAAGGTTCTATCCAACCAAAACGTCTCCTTGCAGTTCGTGATGTCTTGTCAGTTGAAACTTACCTTCTCGGTGAAGTACAAAAAGTTTACCGTAGCCAAGGGGTAGAAATCGGTGACAAACACATCGAGGTAATGGTTCGTCAAATGATCCGTAAAGTTCGTGTCATGGATCCAGGTGACACAGATCTTCTCATGGGTACCCTCATGGATATCAATGACTTTACAGATGCTAACAAAGATGTTCTTATCTCAGGTGGAGTTCCAGCGACAGGTCGCCCAGTTCTTATGGGAATTACCAAAGCCTCACTTGAAACAAATAGTTTCTTGTCAGCGGCTTCCTTCCAGGAAACAACTCGTGTCCTTACTGACGCAGCTATCCGTGGTAAGAAAGACCATCTCCTTGGACTTAAGGAAAATGTTATCATCGGTAAGATTATCCCAGCAGGTACTGGTATGGCTCGTTATCGTAACCTGGAACCACATGCTATCAACGAAGAAGAATACCTTAATCCTCCAGTAGAGGAAGAAGGGAATGAAGAAACAACAGAAGTAGTTGTGGATACTGCCGTTGAAACTGTGGAAGAAACAGTAGAATAAAAGCAGATGAGAGAGCCTTCGGGTTCTCTTTCTGTTTTCTGAAAACTTTCTCCATTTTTCCATGGAATGTGGTAAAATAAAAGAAAGAAGCTGACAAAGGAGACAGGTATGGAACAAACATTTTTTATCATTAAACCAGATGGTGTAAAAAGAGGACTAGTGGGTGAAGTGTTGAAACGTATCGAACAACGTGGATTTACAATTGAAAAATTGGAGTTGCGTACACAGCTTTCAGAAGAGTTAATTGACCAGCACTATCAGGACTTGGTTGGTCAAAGTTTTTACCCACCGATTCGTGAATTTATGACTTCAGGACCGGTTCTTGTAGGTATCATTTCTGATCCCAAAGTAATCGAAACTTGGCGGACCATGATGGGTGCAACTGATCCAGAAGAAGCTTTACCAGGAACTATTCGAGTTGATTTTGCAAAAGCTGCTGGAGAAAATGAGACTATCCAAAATGTTGTACATGGTTCAGATTCAGAAGAGTCAGCTAAGCGAGAAATTGCTCTTTGGTTTTAAGAGTTGATTGGCTCAATCAATCGGTTAAAAGCTCATTTGAATAGAAAGTATAGTCACATAAAAAAGAAAGGACTAACTTCGTCCTTTCTCATTCTTAGTTTTTCTTCAACCTACTACAGTAGATAAACATACTGAATAGCTACTGTCTTCACTCATTTAATTCTTAAAAATTGATAGAGTTGACAAATGGTAGAAAAAAGCTCTTTTTAATAAGTTAAGTATCAACTACAGTTACGATTAGCATTCGTTACTTAACCCACTCACCATTATAGTTTACGTAGTAACCATCTACTATGGTATTAACAGCTAGAGCACCTGAACCATAGGCATAATACCATTTACCATTGATTTGGAACCAGCCTGTTTTCATATCTCCATTACTTGCATTTAGATAGTACCATATTGAACCATCTTTCACCCAACCTGTGGACATTGCACCTGATGAACGAAGATAGTACCAGTTATTACCAACATAAGCCCAACCTGTTGCCATTGCACCTGATGAACGGAGGTAGTACCACTTATTGCCAATTTGCTTCCAACCAGTTTGCATGATACCAGTTTCTGAATCTAGATAGTACCAAGCTGAATCATCATTTATCCAACCTACACGTCTTTCACCACCAAGATTCTTATTCCCAGAATTTCCTGTTTTTGCTAGGTAATACCAGTTAGATTGATCATAAAGCCAACCTGTCTTTAAATAATGATCTTGATCAAAGTAGTAGTATGCTAATTTAAGAACTTCGGGACCTTCCCAGCCTTCACCATGTTTTTTCCCAACGGTTAAGGAATATTTTAGCTCTAATTCTTGCCAACCAACAAACTCTTGTAGCACTCCATTTTCGTCAAAGTAGTACCATTCTGGCATTGGGGAACCTTCTAATCTGATACCATTAGGGTAAGGACCAATTGTACTACCTTTAGATGGAAACGGGATATATTGCCAGCCGACAACCATCTCTCCAGATAGAGAATCAAAATAATAGTACTTACCATCAATCACTCGCCAGTCCGTTTCTTTGAGGTCCCCCTTTTTGTAATAGGTTCTACCGTTTTCTTGGACAAACTGCCATCCTTCAGAGTTATCTGCAAATACTGTATTCGTAGCTAGCAAACCAAAGAAAATTACTGTTAGTCCAGCTTGCATAGTTTTTTTCAAAAGTTTCATTTATATATACCTCCAATATTAAATCCATTCACCAGATGAAGCGAAATTATAAACTTTACCATCAATAGTTTGGCTACCTGTAACCATTGCTCCACTTGAATTGAGATAATACCAATTTCCTCCCACTTTTATCCAACCGGTTTTCATGTCTCCATTTTTATTATCTAAGTAATACCATCTGCCTCGTATATATTTCCAACCTGTTGCCATTGAACCAGAGGTTTCCAGATAATACCATTTCCCATTTATACTTTGCCAACCTGTTTGTTTATTACTATTCTTATAATAATACCAAG
>NZ_VMMW01000058.1:0-16024 GCF_013277425.1 Streptococcus sp. 79 | reverse complement strand
CTACAACCTCAAAACAGTATTTTGAGCAACCTGCGGCTAGCTTCCTAGTTTGCTCTTTGATTTTCATTGAGTATTAATAGACTTGTTTGGTATCTTGAAAACTATATCGTATAGGTGTCGTCATGGATCCTTTTAGCTGATTTAAGGATACGAAAGCACAATACTATGACTCAATTGAAGTATTAAAATTCAATTTCTGACCACCTAATCCTGCTTCAAATAGTTATCGAACAAGTTTTATGATAGCTACCTTATTAGGATGCTCTTACTTTTTATCAGACAAAACAAAAGGATTAAGGGAGTGAATTTCCTTAATCCGATAGTCTCTTAAGCCTGACGCTGACCAAAGTCCTTAATCATCTGATCCATTTCTTGTCGACTCGGAGTTGTCAATATATACAGGTAATCTCCTTGAAGTTCCGCAAAGGCCGCCGGCATGATTTTTTTAACCTTGAACTGCTGGCTATATTTGTCAAGCAAATCCTCTTCTGAATAAACATAGTGAGCATTTGCACGGCGAGAAGTAGCCAAACAATACTGAGGTTCAAATTCTGACGCTGGGAACTCTTCTCCTGCTACAATAGCTGCATAGCCACGATAGAGGTCCAAGGAATGAGCAAAGTTATAAACATCAATTGTAAAACCACCTGCAGGACGGTTATTGTACTCAATGGCAATGTAGTCGTCCCCTTCACGGAAGAACTCAATATGGAAGAACCGTTCTTTCATACCAAATTCTTTGACAATTGCCTCACCATATTTACGTAATTTAGGATCCATATCCTTGAGAACGTAATAAGAATTGTCCATCTTGTAAATCATGAGATCAAGTGGTGTATAGGCGTAGTCAAAGGTTGTTGAGAAGACAATCTTACCATCCTTGTCTACGAGCCCATCAAAGGTACAGATTTCGCTAGAGGTGACAAATTTCTCAAAGAAATAAACAGTTGAATGATCCCACTCAGACTTGAAGTGATTGATATCGTCTTCTGTCTCAAGTTTAAAGGTTGCGGCTGCTCCCACTCCATTATCAGGTTTGGCAATCATTGGAAGACCGATTTCGTTCACTGCTTGATCAACATCTGCTTCCGTCTTGATAACAGCTCCAGGGACCACAGGGACACCTGCTTTTTTGAAAAGCTTCTTCATTTCAGACTTAAATTTCGTCTTTTTGAGATCCTCTGGTTTGGCACCAAAAACATTGAATTGCTCTCTGAGTGCTGCGTCCAGCTCAAGCCAGTATTCATTATGAGACTCGATACGGTCAATTGGGCCATGTTTATAAAAGAGAAAAGCAACTGCTCGTTTGACTTCGTCTATGTTCTCAAGATTATCAACACGGAAATACTCGGTCAGGCTATTGCGTAAAGGTTCATCCAATTGCTCGTAAGGTTCCTGACCAATTCCCAAGACGGTGATGCCTTTATTGGCTAGTTCGATGGTGAACTGTTGAAAGTTTTGTGGATAGTAGGGAGAAATAGCAAGGTAATTCATAGGTCACTCCTTTTATAAATAGAGATTGCCGAGGAAATAAGGCATTTGTTTACGCCACCATTCCCAGTCGTGGGCGACATCATGTCCCCATTCAGCAAACCAGGCTGGAATTTGTTTCTGGTCAAAGGCCTCTTTTAGCTTGTAAAAAGATGGTAGACCATCTTGTTCCCAGGCTCCAAGACCCGTACACAGCACAATCTCTGCCTGACGGTAACGGTCAATAAACCAGCCGTCGTTTTGGTTCCAGATATAGTCTACTGGCGAGTTTTGGTAAATAGCATCGTCATTGTAATAATCGCCGACAAAGAAACGTGCATCGTAAACACCACTGAGAGCAATCACTTTGGTAAAGACATCTGGATGCTGGAGGAAGAAATTGAGTGCATGGTAGGCTCCCATAGAGCAACCTGTCGTCATCATGCCATCAAACCAACCTGTCTTGTGCTTGATAAAAGGAATGGCCTCCTCAATCACATAACGTTCGTAGGCACGGTGCATTTCCGCTTGGTCATGAGCATGTTTCCAAGTAGCCAACCAGCTCTCGCTGTCTACACTGGATAGGGTAAAGAACTGAACACGGCCTTCCTCGATAAAAGAGGCACAAGCATCAATCATGCCAAAATCATAGTATTCGTTGTGACTACCACCTGATGAAGCAAAGACCACAACTGGAATACCAGCATGTCCATAACGGTTGAGGTACATTTCACGGTTGAGATGGCCACTCCAGTGGCTAAGATGTTCAATATGCATTTCGTTTTTTCCTTTCTTAACTTACCATTTTTCTGCAAAAAATCTCAGACAATCGGGTAGATTTTCTGACCAAGGGATTTCACTATGGATGGCACCAGACTGAACTTTTAAGACAAGATTGCCCAAGTGTACTCCCCCTGCTATCAAATCATGGTAATAGCGAAGCGAAGAGTCGATATAGGCTTGTTTGATATTGCCAGCCATCAAGGTCTTGTCTGTATCATCCGCTTCTTCTGTTCCTACATAGATAAAGATACGCTGGTCAGGCGATAGTTTCTTGCGCTCAATATAGCGGTTAAAGGCTTCTTGGTGAAGCCAGTTGGCAGATGAAAAGACGCCCAGGCAACCAATTTGGTCTTGGTATTCCAAACCGATAAACTGGGTAATATTGCCTCCTAGTGAGGAACCAATCATGGCTGTATGCTGGCGGTCTGCTTTTGTACGATAGGTCTCATCGATAAAAGGCTTGACCACCTCCATGACAAACTCAGCATACTCCACACCCTTACCGCCAAACTGCTGGCCTGGGATGGGAGATTCTTGGAACTTCCAAGCCGCATACTCATTCATCCGCCCCATACCATCATTGTCAATAGCAACGACAATCATACGACTGATGTCCGGATTCCGTTTGATGGCTGGGATAATCTTCCATGAGTGTCCAATGAAAGACTCTTTGCTATAAAAAACATTTTGCCCATCATGAAAGTATACAACAGGATAGGAACGGTCCGTGTCTTTCTCATAATCTTTAGGTAGAAGAACACGCACACGGCGCTCCTTGCCTGTATAAGGAACCTTGAGTTTGTGTTCTTTCATTTTTAGATAAAAGTAGGAATGATTCATTGTCAGAAAACTCTCTATATTCAAAATTTTATCTCATTATATCATAAAAATAGAAAAAAAGTTAGTTTTTTACCTGTTTTTAGAGAAAAAACTAACTTTCTTTCCTGATTTTCGCTATTCTTTTGGATTTTCTAAATTAGAGCAGATTGTCAATCAAGTCATCCACTTCATCTTTTTCGGCTTGAGGTGTGATCTCAGTAATCATGATTCCAGCCACTGCTCGCTCAATCAAGCCTTCAACATCCATGCGTGCTTCATACTGCTCTGCATTCTTAATCTTAGGATTGGTCTTAGGACGGTCTGGTGCAAAAATAGTACAGCAATCCTCAAAAGGCTGGATAGAAATATCAAAGGTATCGATTTCCTGGGCGATGTCAATGATTTCCAATTTGTCCATAGTGACCACAGGGCGGATGATGGGAGTGTTGGTCACAGCGTTAATAGCCTGCATACTTTCAAGAGTTTGGCTGGCTACTTGACCAAGACTTTCCCCATTGATGATAACTAAACCATTTCGTACCTCACGAATACGGTCAGTAATACGCATCATAAAACGACGCGTCAAGGTCATAAGGTAGGCTTCTGGCGCTTTGGCTTTGATTTCCTCTTGAATCTCTGTAAAAGGAACTTCGATAAACTGGATATTTCCACCAAACTTGGTCAATTTACGAGTCAAATCCCGCGCTTTCTTGAGGGCACCTGGACTAGTGTAAGGTGGGCTGGCAAAGTGAACGGCTTCAATATCTACCCCACGTTTAAGCGCTAGATAGCCAGCTACAGGAGAATCGATTCCCCCTGACAACATGAGCATGCCCTTACCAGAAGTTCCCACTGGCAAGCCACCTGCCCCTCGAATGGTTTCATAGGAAAGATAAGCCGCCTCCTCACGAATCTCCACCTGAAGATTGATGTCAGGATTTTTCATCTGAGCTTGCACATTTGGAATTGCTTCGAAAACAGCTCCTCCAAGCGTTTGATTGAGTTCACGACTGTCAAGTTCAAAGTTGTGGTCGCTACGCTTGCTAGAGATTTTAAAAGTCATGCCTTCCTTGTAGATGTCCTGCATAATCTCTTGGACAGAAGACTTCAAAACTTCTACAGATTTTTCTACCTTATATACTGGAGAAAAATTCTGAATTCCAAAGACTTGTTTGAGCGATTCTGCTACTTCTGTGTAATCAGCTCCATTGAGGTAAGCGTGGGCACGGTCGCGATCTGCCCTTACCTTAACTTGGGGATAGATAGACAAAACGTCTGAAATATTATTACGAAGTTTATTGATGAAACGCATACGGTTTTTACCCTTGGTTGACAACTCTCCATAGCGAATCATAATTTCTGAATACTGCATGAATACTCCTATCTTACTTTTCTAGTTTGATTGTAAATTAATTTTAGCTTGGTCAAAAACTGCTCGACCTGACTCATATCATTTTCAAGGTCTAGGCTAAGACGTACAGCTGACTGGGCCTTATCTTTATCCACTCCCATTGCAATCAAAGTGCCTGCAGGTTTCCCAGCCTTGGACGAACAAGCAGAGGTCGTTGAGATAAAAATATCATAGTCTTCAAAGGCGTGAACAATAACTTCTCCACGAACACCCTTGATTCCAAAAGTTAGGATATGAGGGGCAAAGTCTTCCTCATCTGAAAAGACAAAAATATCTGGATAGTCCAGAAGTGCTTGACGAATCACTGCCTTCATCTGCCCAGTCTTGCTAGTAAAGATATCTAGCTTTTCCATAGATAAACGGAGGGCCTTGGCTGTCGCAGCAATCCCTGCCACATTTTCAGTTGTCGAACGATAGTCGCTCTCCTGACCACCACCTGTCAAAAGAGGCGTAATTTTCTTACCAGACTTGATATAGACAAAACCTACACCACGAACTCCATGGAACTTGTGACTAGAGAAAGTCGCAAAATCCACTCTATCAGTCAGATATTTTTCAGTTGGAATCTTAGCAAGTGCTTGAACCGCATCAACATGGAAGGAAATAGTCGGCTTATCTGCCAATAGTTTTGAAATAGCCTCAATGGGCTGAACAGAGCCAATTTCATTGTTTACTGCCATGATAGAGATGAGGGTCGTATCAGGTCTTATCAAAGCTCCTAGAGCCTCAACATCCACAAATCCTTTCTCATTAACTGGAGCAAAATCCACTTCAAAACCTTGAGATTTCAACCAAAGAGCTGATTCCTTGACTGCTGGATGTTCAATGGCTGATACGATGATGTGCTTGCCAAATTGAGCTTTTTCAAAGGCCACACCCTTGATAACCCAGTTATCACCTTCTGTTCCACCAGAAGTAAAGAAGATTTCCTCACTTTTCTTACCGATTAAATCTGCAATCTGTTGACGGGAAGCAGATAAAATTCGTGTTGCCTGGTCTCCCAAACGATGGAGACTAGATGGATTTCCTAAAATTTTTGAAGCCACCTGCATATAGGTTTCAAGGGCTTCAGGATAAGGCTTGGTCGTCGCCGAATTATCAAAGTAAATCATGTTTCTCACGCTTTCTAAAATCACTCCTTCTATTGTATCATGAAACGGAGCTTGCGACAAGAAAGGGCAATTCCTCTTTTTTTAAGATTTTTTTAAAGAAATGAGGTATAATAAATTTTAATTAAAGGAGAGAATGTATGTCTAATTATCGTAGAACTTCAAAACCAAAAACAGAACACATCAAAAAAGGCTTTACAGTCTTTCAAAAAACCGTTGCGACTATCGCTAGTATCCTTGGCTTGATTACCGCTAGTATCACGATCATGAACGCCTTGGATAATAACAAAAATACTAAAAAAGAACCTACGACAACCCAGACGACAACCATTGTCAAAGAAATTCAAAAAGAATCCCCTAAGGAAAATACTAGTCCCAATAAGGAAAATCACACCACTCAAGAAAAAACACAACAAGAAGAAACGCCAAAATCTAGCGTCAAGGAAGAGAAAAAAGAAGAGCAGAAAACATCAACTCAGGATTCTTCTACTCCTGCTCCTGCTCCAAGTAAACCTGCTACTGAAAATGAAAAACAGTCCAATAATACACCAACTTCGGAAAATAAAACTAATCAATAATCACTAAAATAGCTTCCCTCCAAACTTGGAAAGAAGCTATTTTTTATTGTTGCAATACTTTTCTTGGTTTGGTACCTTCAGCTGGACCAATGACACCTGCCATCTCAAGCTCTTCCATGAGACGGGTCGCACGGTTAAAACCAACTGACAAACGACGCTGAATCATGGATGCACTGGCTTTCTGGGTTTCGATTACCAAAGCCTTGGCTTCTTCAAAAAGCGGATCTCCACCAGATTCACCATCTGAAAATTCTCCTTCATTTTCAGAAACCTCACCTGGATCAAAACACTCATCGTAGTCCGCATCTGCCTGAGCCTTGATGAAGTTTACGATGCGTTCAACATCATCATCCGAGATAAAGGATCCTTGGAGACGAACTGGATGATTTTCATCAATCGGTTTAAAGAGCATGTCCCCTCGGCCAAGCAGTTTTTCTGCTCCATTTTCATCCAAAATCGTACGAGAGTCTGTCCCTGATGAAACCGCAAACGCCACACGAGACGGAACATTGGCCTTAATCAACCCAGAGATGACATCAACAGATGGACGCTGAGTTGCAAGAATCATATGGATACCAGCAGCACGCGCCTTCTGTCCAAGACGGATGATAGCATCTTCCACTTCCTTGCTGGCCACCATCATAAGGTCAGCCAACTCATCTACAATCACAACAATGAGCGGTAGCGGAATTTGCTTGTACTCAGACTGGACATTAAACTCTTCTACCTTAGCATTAAAACCTGCAATGTTCCGAACTCCCACCTTGGCAAAGAGTTCATAACGATTTTCCATCTCATCCACAACCTTTTGCAGGGCCTTGCTAGCCTTGCGTGGATTGGTCACTACTGGAATCAAGAGGTGGGGAATATCATTGTAAACAGACAACTCAACCATCTTGGGATCCACCATCATAAACTTGACCTGGTCGGGTCTTGCTTTCATCAGAATGCTAGCAATGATGCCATTAACAGCTACTGACTTCCCTGATCCCGTTGAACCTGCGACGAGTAAGTGGGGCATCTTGGAGAGGTCAAATGCTCTTGCGGTTCCATTAACAGCCTTCCCTAAAGGAATTTCCAAGAGATTTTCTGCTTTCGTTTGAGATTGTTCCCATAGTTCACGGAAAGACACAGTGGCAATCTCAGAGTTGGGTACTTCGATACCGACTAGGGATTTCCCAGGGATAGGTGCTTCAATTCGGACATCCTTGGCCGCCAAGGCTAGAGCGAGGTCATCTGCAAGATTGGAAATGCGGTTGACCCTTACACCTACTGCTGGCTTAACTTCATACTTGGTCACTGATGGCCCAATTTCGGCTCGTTCAACCGTTACCTTGATACCAAAGCTAGCAAAGGTTTCTTCTAGGATTTTGATATTTTCCCGAACGATTTTCTTCTCTTTAGACTGATCCTTGGGTTTATCTGGGGCAAAGAGTTGTAAGCTTGGAAGTTTGTATTCGAGGGCTTCTTTGGCTGAAAAATCAACCTGAACATCTTCGTCATCTGAGCCTTCTTCCTGCTCAGGGAATTCAAGCTCTGGTTGAGGCAGGATGATTTCTGGTTCCACCCACTCTTCTTCTGGAACAGGAGGAATGTCAAGCACAACATCATCAGTCAGAATTTCACCCGTTTCCATATCAACAGAAGGCAAATCGAGTAAGACTTTTTCAGCCTTTTCTTGTTCTAATCTAGCCTCTTCCTCAGCCTTTTGGCGAGCTTTTTCTTCTTGTTTGACAAAGCGTTCCTCTTTTCGACGCTCATGCCCTTCTCGCCATTTAACAAATCCTCTACTGAAAAATTCAGCAATATCATAAACAGACCAAGGACTGACTAGGAGGGCACCCACTAAAATCAAGATAGAACCAATAAAGTAAGTACCGATATTTGAAAAGAGAAAGGCGGTTGGAATATAAAGAGCGACACCAATCAAGCCCCCTCCAGCAAAGCTGGTCGTTCGAAAACCAGTCAAATCCGTCACAATCTGAGCCATGGTTCCTTTTAAAACCGACTTATCCAAACCATATTTCCAAACTAAGTAGGCCTCAAAAATCAAGAGCAAGCCAGCAAATATGGTGAAAAATCCTGATAAGAGTCCTTCCTGTTTTCGTATCCACTTGAAAAAGAAGAGATAGAACAAGAGGCCAAATATTGCTAGATAGGCTAGGCTACCCACCAACAAGCGTATTAAATTGTAAAGGGTGATACCTGCAGCTCCTAATTTGAAGGCTGCGAAAATCAATAAAAGTGCGATTCCCAACGAAATCAACATTCGTTGAATCGCTTCTTTTCTTTCGAGTTCTGCTTTAGACGGTCTTCGTCTTGTTTTACTTGTATTCTTGTTTGCCATTCTTCTATTATACCATATTTCACAGACATTTCGGGAAGAGAAAAAGACTGCACCAAACGGTCCAATCTTTTCATTTTCTATCTAAGTTTTATGCTTTTGGTTTGCGTAGGTAACCATAGACCACACCACTTAAGATTGCTCCTACCAAGACAGCAACAAGGTAAAGGAGAGAATTTGAAGTAAGGGCGATAACGAAGATTCCTCCGTGTGGCGCCATGAGTTTGATACCAGTAAGACCAACGAGGCCTCCTGCTACTGCTGAACCAAGGATAAAGCTTGGGATCGCACGAGCTGGGTCAGCGGCACCAAATGGAATCGCTCCCTCAGTGATAAATGACAAGCCCATGATGATGTTTGTCAAACCTGAGTTGCGTTCTTCCTTAGTAAATTTATCTTTGAAAAGAAGAGTTGCGACAAAGATTGCAAGTGGTGGCACCATTCCTCCAGCCATAACTGCTGCCATGGCTACAGAACCACCTGAAGAAACAGACGCTGCAAGCGTACCTGTACCAAAGACATAAGCCGCTTTGTTAACTGGTCCACCCATGTCAACAGCCATCATTCCACCAAGGACGATACCAAGAAGGACAGCTGAACCTCCTCCAAGACCACCTAGGAAGTCATTCATAGCAGTGTTGATTGCTGCCATTGGGATGTTCACAGCTAGCATGACAAATCCAGTCAAGATTGTTCCAAGAAGTGGCAAGAGAAGAATTGATTTAGCACCTTCAAGTGAACGAGGAACTTTAACGTATTTCTTGATAGCAAGAACCAAAGCACCTGCGATAAATCCACCCACAAGGGCACCTAGGAAACCAGATGAGACACCTGCAAGAGTTGAAGTTGCTTCACCACCTGCGGCATAAGGGATCTTACCAAAGGCAAACCCTTCTTTGGCAATAGCACCAGCCACGAAACCAGCTACCAAACCTGGTTTTTCAGCAATAGAATAGGCAACATAACCTGCAAAGACTGGAAGCATCAAACCAAAGGCAGCTCCACCAATTTTCATGAACATAGAAGCTAGTTCATGGTAGGAACCAAGATTACCAAGGTTTTCATTTGGAACGCCCAAAGCACCGTCAATCAAGAAGGCAAGGGCAATCATGATACCACCACCGATAACGAATGGCAACATTTGAGATACACCACTCATCAAGTGTTTGTAGAAGGCACCACCAAGGCTTTGTTTTTCGTTAGAGGCTGTTGCAGCTTTTGCACCATTAGCGGCACGGTAGACTTCCGCATCTCCTGAAAGAGCCAAGTTAATCAACTCTTCTGTCTTACGGATCCCGTCAGCAACCGGACGATTGATCAATGGTTTGCCATCGAATCGATCCATTTCAACTGCCTTGTCTGCTGCGATGATAACAGCTTTAGCCTTACGAATGTCTTCAGCAGTGAGTTGGTTTCCAACACCACTAGCTCCGTTGGTTTCAACCTTGATCCCAACACCCATTTCAGCAGCCACTTTTTGAAGAGCTTCTTGAGCCATATAAGTGTGGGCAATACCTGTTGTACAAGCTGTAACAGCAACGATAAAGTCACTAGAGTCATTGGTAGGTGCTTGAACTGGCTTCTCAGTTTTTTCTGAAGCTTGGTCAAAAAGTTCAATGACTTGGTCAGCTGATGTTGCTTGACGGAGTTTGTCAGCAAAACCGTCTTTCATCAAGTATTGAGACAATTCTGCCAAGGCTGCCAAGTGAGTATCATTGGCACCTTCTGGAGCCGCAATCATGAAGAAGAGGTCAGTTGCTTGTCCATCCAAGCTCTCATAATCAACACCCTTATTTGACTTAGCAAATAGAACTGTCGCTTCTTTGACAGCAGCGTTTTTGCTGTGAGGCATTGCGATTCCATCACCCAAACCAGTAGAAGTCAAAGCTTCACGCGCCAAAATTCCTTCTTTAAATGTTTCAAAATCTGTTACATAACCGTGGTCTGTCAAATTTTTAATCATCTCGTCGATGACAGCTGTTTTTTCAGTTGCCTGCAAATCTAGCAACATGACATCTTTTCTCAATAGGTCTTGAATTTTCATCGTTTTTCTACCTCAACTTTTCCATATGTTTCTTTAATAAATTCCGCCGTTGCCAAGTCATCTGAGAAGGTAGTTGCCGTTCCGCAAGCCACTCCCCATTTGAAGGCTTCTACTGCGTCTTTTGATTTGACAAATTCACCTGTGAATCCAGCAACCATAGAATCACCAGCTCCAACTGAATTTTTGACTGTTCCTTTGATTGGTTTAGCGAAGTAAGCTCCCTCAGATGTGACAAGAAGGGCACCATCACCAGCCATAGAGATAATAACATTTTGAGCACCCTTAGCCAGTAACTCACGAGCGTATTTCTCAATTTCATCTAAACTTTCGAGTTTAACCCCAAAAATCGCTCCAAGTTCATGATTGTTTGGTTTTACAAGAAGAGGCTGGTAGTCCAAACTATCAATTAAGGTCTGTCCTTCAAAGTCACAGACCACTTGCGCACCAGTCTGGCGCGTCAAGGAAATCAAATCCTTATAGATAACATTGCCTAGATTTTTAGCACTTGAACCTGCAAAGACAACTGTATCTTCTGCTGTCAGACTAGATAAAATAGCTTTCAATTCTTCTAGCTGAACCGATTCAACAGTTGGACCCCTTCCGTTGATTTCTGTTTCTTGGTCTGCTTTGATTTTAACATTGATACGAGTATCTTCTGCCACCTGGACAAAACGTGTCTCGATTTCTTCCTCTGCTAAAGTATCTGTGATAAATTTACCAGTAAAGCCACCGATAAATCCCGTCGCTGTATTTGGTATATTCAAACGTTTCAAGACACGGCTGACATTGATTCCTTTCCCACCAGCAAACTTATCATCACTGTCCATACGATTTACACTACCAACTTTGACTTGGTCCAAACGAACGATATAGTCAATGGATGGATTGAGTGTGACTGTATAAATCATACTTCTATTACCTCCGTTTTCTCCTTAATAACCTGCAAGAGCTCATGCCCTTGACTAGTGATAACGATAGCGCGTTTGAGTGGTGCTACCTTGGCAAAGCAAGTTTGTCCAATTTTTGACGAATCCACCAAGACGTAGGTCTGCTTGGCATTCTCCAAAATAGCTCTTTTCACAGCTCCCTCCTCCATATCAGGAGTCGTATAATAGCCATCGTCAACACCATTCATTCCGATAAAGGCACGGTCAAAGTGCAATTGGTTAATCTGGTTAAGAGCAACGCCCCCGATACTAGCATCTGTCGCCGTCTTGACGTTTCCTCCAACCATGACAGTTGGAATCTGCTTTTCAACCAACTGAGCGGCATGGTGAATGGAGTTGGTCACAACTGTAACATTCTTATTGACCAATTCATGAATCAAAAAAGCAGTTGTTGTTCCAGCATCGATAAAGATGACATCTTGTTCCTTGATGAGAGAAGCAGCTTTCTGAGCCAGCAACTTCTTTTCTTGAAGGTTTTTGACAGATTTCTCTTGAATGGTTTCTTCTTCCTGCAAGGAATGGGGCAATTCTGCTCCACCATGCACGCGACGAAGCTTGTTTTCCGCTTCCAACTCATCCAAGTCTCTTCGAACCGTTGATTCTGACGTTTCTAGCAAACTAACTAATTTCTCTAGAGAAACTACATGATGTTGATTTAACTCCTCTAAAATCAGTTGTTTCCTCTCTGTTTTTAACACTGAATCACCTCCTGTTATCGTTTACACTATTCATTCTATCATACTTTATTTCAAAGTCAAGCATTTTTTATCATTTTCTTCCAATTTCTATCATTTTTCTTATTTCCAGAATTTTTATTGCAAGATAAGAGCCTTTATGGTAGACTATTTGAGTAAGTATTGGAAGATTACTCAAGAGGCTTAAGAGGCCGTGTTGGAAACGCGGTAGGCGTGTAACAGCGTGCGTGGGTTCGAATCCCATGTCTTCCGTGGAAAAACATATTTCTAGGATACAACAAAAATGTTGTATCCTTTTTTGTATCCCTTTTTTAAAAATAGGGTCTGTTTTTGGGTCTATTTGTGACTCCTTTTTTCGCAAAAGAATACCAAAGACAAAAATAAAAAACGTTGATTTAACAACGTTTTACCAAGGAATGCAAAAGAATGCAAAGGAATAATGGAGCCGGTGGGAGTCGAACCCACGTCCAAACACCTGCCAACATATTTGTCTACAACCATAGGTTATGTATTAGTTTAACAGCCCCTCGACACATAACTCAAGCCTAGAAACTGCGAGTCTATCAATCTCTTATCAAGCCGCTAGACAAGACTTGATCGTATCTCGCTAATAATAAGACCTGTCATTGAACACGAGCAATCCAAATCGGGTCACGCCTGCTGGTTTTTAGGCAGCTAGAGCGTAAGAAGTGTTATTTTTTGCAGTTATATTTAACTGAGCGTTTACGTCGCCACACGAGTCGCAAAATATGCCTCATAATGCCTGTCGAATCCGTAACGACCCCAAAAGACAATAAAACTATTATACCTTATCTAACACAAAAATGCAAAAAGGAAATCACGTACCTAAAAAAGATACTATTCGAGAAATTTAGCAAACTGGGAGACTAACTACAACTTTCTCAGTGCATAACTTTACGATTGTGAATAGAGCTTACGAAATCCACTTAACATATACCTAAGATGAAGCTATCTTTTTTGAAGAAATGCACGAAAAGAATTATTCTAAAATACTTTCAAATGAGAATTTTCCTACTCTCTTTGTTTCAATTCATTTGAGTTTAAAAACTATAAAATCAATCCTTATATTATTCGGACTACGTTTTACTTGTCGTGCTAAAATAAATAAGTTTCATTCGAACTTTAATAGACTATGAAAACCAGTGGAACTTACCCTGACACGGAATTCCACTGGTTTTTTCGATTTTTATCAGATTAACTTCTACTATTTTTAGCTGTGAAAATTAGTTTAGGACTTTAACTTATTTTCAATCTTCTAATCTAAAGGCCACTTCCAGTAAAGAAAAATCAGGAATTTCCTGACTTTTACTTAGCTAATTCTCTTTCTCGTTCTTTCATTATTTTATGATTTTCATACAAACGGGATAAGAACTTAGAAATTTCTTTCAAGATAGAATAGGTTGGCACTGCGACAATCATTCCAACTACACCATAGATATTGCTTGACAACAAAAGTAAAACCAAAATCGTGATTGGATGAACCTTCATAACACTTCCTACGATTCGAGGATATAAGATATTGCCATCTACCTGCTGAACAACAAGCATATAAATCACTGCAATCAGCATTCTATGGGGATCAGTGAATATATTTGCGATGATCATAGGAATCAAACCAATACTTGGCCCCACATAAGGAATTAAATTGGCTACACCAGAAAAAATAGCAAAAACTAAAGCATATTTTAAACCAATAATACTATAGCCAATATAAGCCAAACAACCTATAATGATTGCGTCAATCGAAACTCCACTAATATAGCGAGCAATCGTCGCATTTAAATTCTTTAATAAGCCTGCAATATGCAAGCGATCCCTCTTTAGAATCGTTCTTTCAAGCATGGGCAAGAATTTATGTCCATCTAATAAGAAATAAACCAAAAAAACCGGAGTCATAATCAAAATCAAAACAGTACTGATAAGAGCTGACAAGACGCTCCCCACGCTATTTGATACGCTATTTAGGATATTTTGAAGAATATCAACATAGGATAAGTTTAACTGCTGAATTGTAGCTTCTACATCCAAATTCTGGAGCGCAGGGTAATTAGATAAGTCTATGATTAAGTCTTGTACTCGACTATAAATAGTTTGACTAGATATAATCAAACTAGATAACTGATTAATCAAAATAGGTAAGAGATAGACAACACCTATGACCATTCCCCAGACCAAAGCACACAAGGTAATTAAAATACCAAGTAAACGATTGAGTTTACAGACTTTATTTAAGAAAGTAACAATAGGGTTTGTCAAATAATAAAGAAAGCCCCCTAATAAAAATGGAATCATAATTGTATTAAGCACGCTAACAAAAGGGTTAATCAAAGACCCCATCTGTCTCCATAGGTAAAAGATGATGGTTAAGAGTAAAATTTCTGTGGTCCAAAAAAATAATTTATTTCTACGAAACATGAGTTACCTCCCTCACTCTATTTTACCATATTTTCAAAAAGCTTAACGGATGAATTATTAAAGCAAGAATATTTTTTTTCTTTATGATAGAATAAGACTACTATGAAAAAAATATTGTTAACTTTATTAACTGTCTCCTTTTTAGGAGGTGCTTCTACTGTTGCTGCTCAAGATTTTAATATTGCTGCAAAACATGCCATTGCTGTTGAGGCAAATACTGGTAAAATTCTCTATGAGAAGGATGCGACTCAACCAGTCGAAATTGCTTCTATAACAAAATTGATTACGGTTTATCTAGTCTATGAAGCTCTGGAAAACGGAAGTATTACCCTCTCCACTCCTGTAGATATTTCTGACTATCCTTATCAATTGACGACAAATTCTGAAGCCAGTAATGTTCCTATGGAGGCCCGTAATTATACTGTCGAAGAGTTACTTGAAGCAACTCTGGTATCTAGTGCCAACAGCGCCGCTATTGCCCTAGCTGAGAAAATTGCTGGCTCAGAGAAAGACTTCGTCGATATGATGCGTGCCAAACTCTTGGAATGGGGAATCAAAGATGCTACTGTTGTCAATACAACTGGTCTGAACAACGAGACTCTAGGAGATAATATTTACCCGGGCTCAAAAAAAGATGATGAAAACAAGCTCAGTGCTTATGATGTTGCTATTGTTGCTCGTAACCTCATCAAAAAATACCCACAAGTCTTGGAAATCACCAAAAAACCTTCTTCTACTTTTGCTGGAATGACAATCACTTCGACCAACTACATGTTAGAAGGTATGCCTGCTTACCGTGGTGGTTTTGATGGACTGAAAACAGGAACAACAGATAAGGCTGGAGAATCTTTTGTTGGTACTACTGTCGAAAAAGGCATGAGAGTCATCACAGTTGTTTTAAATGCAGACCATCAAGACAATAATCCCTACGCTCGGTTTACAGCTACATCTTCCCTAATGGATTATATTTCTTCAACATTTACACTTCGCAAAATCGTTCAGCAAGGCGATGCCTATCAAGATAGCAAAGCCCCTGTACAAGATGGAAAAGAAGATACGGTCACTGCAGTGGCTCCAGAGGATATCTATCTAATTGAACGTGTCGGGAATCAATCTTCTCAATCTATTCAATTCACACCTGATTCCAAAGCAATCCCAGCACCACTTGAAGCTGGAACAGTGGTTGGCCATTTGACTTACGAAGACAAGGACTTGATTGGTCAAGGTTACATCACCACAGAGCGCCCTAGTTTCGAAATGGTTGCAGACAAGAAAATGGAAAAAGCCTTCTTCTTAAAAGTTTGGTGGAATCAGTTTGTCCGCTTTGTTAACGAGAAATTATAAAAAAATCGCGATTTAAACCGCGATTTTTTTTTATTATGGCTTCA
>NZ_VMMW01000057.1:0-44753 GCF_013277425.1 Streptococcus sp. 79 | reverse complement strand
AGCCGATGAATTATAAAACCACGAATCCTATGTGACTCGTGGTTCTTTTTTATAAACTGGTAGAGTGTTTTGGTTGTACTTTTTGTTCAGGGTCAATGTAGTTGATAGCGTTGTTGACAGCAGTTGGAGCTTCTCCGAGGCCTGTCGCAATCAGATCAATTTTTCCGTCATAGTAGCAGCAGTCACCGATAGCATAGATACCTGCTTGGCTGGATTCTTGTTTGCTGTTGACGATAATCTTGTGACGGTTGAGGTCGAGCCCCCAGTTTTTAAGGTTACCGACAGAAGATTTGAAACCATAGTTGACAAAGAGGTGGTCTAGGTCAATGGTTTCAGTTTCATCAGATTTGACTTTTGTGATTTCAAGTTTATCAAGTGTTTTTCCATTTCCAAGGAGTTGGCCAGGGGCGAATGGTGTCTTGATGGTTACAGATGATTCTTGCAAGGCTTGAACACTGTGTTCCAAGGCACGGAAATTATCTCTGCGGTGAACAAGGGTAGTTGGTGCGATTTTTTCAAAAGCCAAAGCCCAATCCACAGCCGAGTCTCCCCCACCAAGAATCGTCACTTTCTTACCAGCGTATTGCTGAATGTTAGAAACGTGGTAGTGGATATTTTCATAGCCCTCAACCCCTTCAAGTTCCAGCGGACGTGGTTTGAAGGCACCGCCACCCATAGCGATGATAACTGTTTTAGTCAGGTGACTTCCTTTAGAAGTTGTGATGGCAAATTCTTCTTCTTGTTTGTCAATCTCAAGAACCGTTTCATTGAGATGAATAGGGGTATCAAATCCATTTAGCTGTTCAATCAAGCGGTTAGTCAACTCTTCTCCAGTCAGGTTTGGGAAGCCTGGTACGTCTAGGATTTCCTTTTCAGGGTAGAGAATAGCAGGTTGTCCACCTAGCTGGGGAAGAGAGTCGATGATTTGAACCTTGGCTTGGCGTAGGTGGGCATAAAAGGCTGCAAAAAGCCCGACAGGACCACCACCCACAATGGTAATATCATAGAGTTGAGACATAGTTTCTCCTTTGTTTTTTCTAGTCAGTTTATTTTATCATATTTTTGTTCAATGTAAAATGGACTAGGATAGGGAAAAAAATGCCAGAAAATGGTATAATAGGACGAAAGTGTTTTGATAGGGAGGATATCAGGGATGAATTTTCAACAATTATCCAATCTGCAATATTGGACCAGTTTGTTTGCAAGTCCATGGACGATAGCTATCAATCTGATTGATATTTTGATTGTTGCTTATATTTTATACCATTTTACAAAAGCTATTGCAGGAACCAAGATTATGATTTTGGTACGTGGAGTTTTGGTGTTTATTTTAGCTCAAATCCTTGCAAATATGATTGGTTTGACTACGATTTCTTGGTTAATCAATCAAATTATTACTTATGGAGTTATTGCGGCGGTTGTTATCTTCTCTCCAGAGATTCGGACTGGTTTGGAACGTTTGGGAAGAGCGACAGATTTCTTTTCCAATGCCCCTATTAGTGCTGAGGAACAGATGATTCGTGCCTTTGTTAAGTCTGTTGAATACATGAGTCCTCGTAAAATCGGGGCCTTGGTTGCTATTCAGCGTGTACGTACCTTGCAGGAGTATATTTCGACAGGAATTCCCTTGGATGCTAAGATTTCTGCAGAACTTCTCATTAACATTTTTATTCCCAACACTCCCCTACATGATGGTGCGGTGATTATCAAAGAAGAACGTATCGCTGTGACGTCTGCCTATCTGCCCTTGACAAAAAACACAGGGATTTCCAAGGAATTTGGGACCAGACACCGGGCGGCTATCGGTTTATCAGAAGTCTCAGATGCCTTGACTTTTGTCGTATCAGAGGAAACGGGAGGAATTTCGATAACCTATAATGGAAGGTTTAAGCACAACCTAACACTTGATGAATTTGAAACAGAATTACGTGAAATCTTACTTCCAAAAGAGGAAGCGGGTCTTAGTTTTAAAGAACGATTGCTAGGAGGATGGAAACATGAAAAAAAATAGTTTATATATCATATCCTCACTCTTTTTTGCTTGTGTCTTATTTGTCTATGCTACGGCGACGAATTTTCAAAACAGTACCAGTGCTAGGCAGGTAAAAACGGAAACCTATACGAATACAGTAACAAATGTTCCTATTGACATACGCTATAATAGTGATGAGTATTTTATTAGCGGTTTTGCTTCAGAAGTCTCAGTGGTCTTGACTGGTGCAAATCGCCTATCGCTAGCTAGTGAAATGCAAGAAAGCACACGTAAATTCAAGGTTACTGCTGACCTAACAGATGCCAGTGTTGGAACGATTGAAGTTCCTTTGAGCATTGAAGATTTACCCAATGGGCTGACCGCTGTGGCGACTCCGCAAAAAATTACAGTCAAGATTGGGAAGAAGGCTCAGAAGGATAAGGTAAAGGTTGTACCAGAGATTGACCCTAGTCAAATTGATAGTCGGGTACAGATTGAAAATGTCACGGTGTCAGATGAAGAAGTGTCGATTACGAGTGATCAAGAGACATTGGATAGAATTGATAAGATTATCGCTGTCTTGCCAACTAGCGAACACATAACAGGTAATTACAGTGGTTCAGTACCTTTGCAGGCAATCGACCGCAATGGTGTTGTCTTACCGACAGTTATCACTCCCTTTGATACAACAATGAAGGTAACTACAAAACCAGCAGCACCAAGTTCAAGCACATCAAATTCAACTACAAGCAGTTCATCGGAGACATCTTCGTCAACGAAAGCAACTAGTTCAAAAACGAATTAAAAATAGAAAAAAGGATTTTATAAAAATGGGTAAATATTTTGGGACTGATGGAGTCCG
Organism: Streptococcus sp. 79; assembly: GCF_013277425.1. Lineage (NCBI taxonomy): Bacteria > Bacillati > Bacillota > Bacilli > Lactobacillales > Streptococcaceae > Streptococcus > Streptococcus sp. 79. The sequence continues at coordinate 41,919 of NZ_VMMW01000057.1, read as the reverse complement.
TGGAGAAGCTAATGTAGAACTTACTCCAGAATTAGCTTTTAAGCTAGGACGTTTTGGAGGCTATGTTCTTAGTCAACATGAAACGGAAGCACCGAAAGTCTTTATAGGACGTGACACACGTATTTCAGGGGAAATGCTAGAATCTGCCTTGGTAGCTGGTCTTCTATCTGTAGGAATTCACGTATACAAACTAGGTGTTCTGGCGACACCAGCAGTAGCTTACTTGGTAAAAACTGAGGGAGCAAGCGCCGGTGTCATGATTTCTGCTAGCCACAACCCAGCCCTTGATAATGGAATCAAGTTCTTTGGCGGTGATGGCTTCAAACTAGATGACGAAAAAGAAGCAGAAATTGAAGCCTTGCTAGATGCTGCGGAAGACACTCTTCCTCGTCCAAGTGCAGAAGGCTTGGGAACTTTGGTAGATTATCCAGAAGGCTTGCGTAAGTATGAAGGCTACCTTGTTTCAACTGGAACTTCTCTTGAAGGAATGAAGGTTGCCTTGGATACAGCTAATGGTGCAGCTTCTACAAGTGCCCGTCAAATCTTTGCAGACCTTGGTGCTCAGTTGACTGTTATAGGGGAAACACCAGATGGTCTTAACATCAACCTTAATGTTGGTTCAACCCACCTAGAAACCCTTCAAGAAGTGGTCAAAGAAAGCGGCTCAGCTATTGGTTTGGCCTTTGATGGAGACAGTGACCGTTTGATTGCTGTTGATGAAAATGGCGACATCGTCGATGGTGACAAGATTATGTACATCATTGGGAAATACCTTTCTGAAAAAGGACAATTGGCTCAAAATACAATTGTGACAACTGTTATGTCTAACCTTGGTTTCCACAAGGCCTTGGATCGCGAAGGTATTAACAAGGTAGTCACTGCAGTTGGCGACCGCTACGTTGTTGAAGAAATGCGAAAATCAGGCTACAACCTCGGTGGTGAACAATCTGGGCACGTTATCTTGATGGACTACAATACAACAGGTGATGGTCAATTATCCGCTGTCCAATTGACAAAAATCATGAAGGAAACTGGTAAGAGCTTGTCAGAGTTGGCAGCAGAAGTAACCATCTATCCACAAAAATTAGTCAATATCCGAGTGGAAAATGCCGTGAAGGAAAAGGCTATGGAAGTGCCAGCTATCAAGGCTATCATCGAGAAGATGGAAGAAGAAATGGCAGGGAATGGTCGTATCTTAGTACGCCCAAGTGGAACAGAGCCCCTCTTGCGTGTTATGGCAGAAGCGCCTACCACAGAAGAAGTTGACTACTATGTTGATACCATCGCAGACGTAGTTCGAGCTGAAATTGGGATGGACTAAAACTTAGAAAACTAGATGAAAATAAAAAATTATGGTACAATAGCTTATAATATTGTAGCCGAGGGAGAAAGATATGAATCTTAAACGTGAACAAGAATTTGTTAGTCAGTATCATTTTGATGCGCGTAATTTTGAATGGGAAAATGAAAATGGAGCTCCTGAAACTAAGGTGGATGTGAACTTCCAATTGCTCCAACATAATCAAGAAAATCAAGTGACTTCCTTGATTGTCATCTTGACATTTATGATTGTATTTGATAAGTTTGTCATCAGTGGAACCATTTCACAGGTAAATCATATCGATGGCCGTATTGTCAATGAACCAAGTGAATTGAGCCAAGAAGAAGTGGAAACTTTGGCTCGTCCATGTTTGAATATGCTCAACCGTTTGACTTACGAAGTAACTGAAATTGCATTAGACTTACCAGGAATCAATTTGGAGTTCTAATATGAAACTAGCTGTTATCACAGATTCTTCTGCCTATCTCAGTGCAGAGACCTTGCAAAGAGAAGATTTGTATGTCTTGGATATTCCTGTCAATATTGATGGTGAGGAGTATGTCGAAGGCATCAATCTGACTGCTGAGGAATTTTACCCAAAAATGGCTCAGGCTTCTGAATTGCCTAAGACCAGTCAACCAAGTATTGCCAAGTTAGATGAGATCTTAACTTCGCTCAAAGAACAAGGTTATACACATGCCTTGGGGCTGTTCCTATCTTCTGGAATTTCAGGTTTTTACCAAAATATTCAGTATATGGTGGATGACTATGAAGGTTTAACCATTGCTTTCCCAGACACTTTGATTACAAGCGCTCCCCTAGGCATCATGGTTGAAAGCGTCTTTAACTGGCGAGATCAGGGCGATGATTTTGCTATCATTCAGGATAAGCTAGCTATTCAAATCAGCCGTACGTCAGCTTTTATCATGGTAGATGACCTGGATCATTTGGTAAAAGGTGGGCGCCTTTCAAATGGGGCTGCCATTTTGGGCAATTTGCTTAGCATTAAGCCAATCCTTTATTTTAACGATCAAGGTGTGATTGAAGTTTACGAAAAAGTTCGTACGGAAAAGAAAGCAACCAAGCACTTGATTGAAATCATCAAGGAAACAACGGCTTCAGGCCAATATCGGGTCATTGTCATTCATGGGAATGCTCCTGAAAAGGCTGAAGAATTGCGTCACCACTTGATTGAATCTGGAGTGGGTACGGATATTTCACTAGCTACATTTGGTAGTGTCATTGGAACCCACCTAGGAGCAGGAAGTATTGCTCTAGGTTATATTCCAGTGATTTAGTTGGCACTTTTAGACTAGTTAAGATGCCTTGTATCTTAGCAATTGAACACGGACTACCTGCCTCTTGAAAAAAGATGCCTGTCTTGCCTTTCGTGGCAAGTCAGCGTCATTCCCTATTTTTCATGGGCAGCTAAGGTCCTTTGTATCTTGATAATTGAACACGCCTGGGACCCTGTGTGAAAAAGATAGTTCTTCCAAGGAGTAGACACTTCTTGATCAGAATTCCTATTTTCACTTTGTGTTCTTACAGGCCTTGTATCTTAGACAGGAGTAGAGATGAGTATTCGAGTAATTATTGCTGGTTTTAAGGGAAAGATGGGTCAAGCTGCTTGTCAGATGGTCTTGGCTGATCCAGACTTGGACTTGGTAGCAGTTTTGGATCCTTTTGAGTCTGAGTCAGAATGGCAGGGAATTCCTGTTTTCAAGGATAAGGCTGATTTAGCAGGCTTTGAAGCGGATGTTTGGGTAGATTTTACAACTCCAGCTGTTGCCTATGAAAATACACGCTTTGCTCTTGAAAATGGCTTTGCTCCAGTAGTTGGAACGACTGGTTTCACGAGTGAAGAAATTACAGAGCTAAAAGTATTTTCTCGTGCCCAAGATTTGGGTGGCTTGATCGCTCCAAATTTTGCCTTGGGTGCTGTCTTGCTTATGCAATTTGCAAGGCAGGCTGCTAAATATTTCCCCAATGTGGAGATTATCGAGCTCCATCATGACAAGAAAAAGGATGCTCCGAGTGGAACAGCTATTAAAACGGCTGAGTTAATGGCAGAAGTTCGAGAGTCTATTCAGCAAGGTGCGCCTGATGAGGAAGAATTGATTGCAGGTGCCCGTGGTGCTGACTTTGATGGCATGCGGATTCACTCAGTTCGTTTACCAGGCTTGGTAGCCCATCAGGAAGTCATCTTTGGCAATCAGGGAGAAGGATTGACGCTCCGTCATGACTCCTATGATCGCAGCTCCTTCATGACAGGGGTGAATTTGGGAATTAAAGAAGTTGTCAAGCGTCATGAGCTTGTCTATGGATTAGAACACTTATTATGAGATTAACGCAAATGCCTTCTGAATTTCAGAAGGCTTTACCAGTATTAGAAAAAATTAAAGAAGCAGGTTTTGAGGCCTATTTTGTTGGAGGTTCTGTTCGAGATGCCCTTCTCAATCGCCCTATCCATGATGTGGATATTGCGACGTCTTCTTATCCAGAAGAGACCAAGCAGATTTTTCCGCGAACAGCCGATATCGGAATCGAGCATGGAACCGTCTTGGTCTTAGATGGGGATGAGGAGTATGAGGTAACCACCTTTCGGACAGAGGATGTCTATGTGGACTATCGCAGACCCAGTGCGGTTTCTTTTGTTCGCTCGCTAGAAGAAGACCTTAAGCGCCGTGATTTTACAGTCAATGCCTTTGCCTTGGACGAGACAGGGGAAATCATTGACTTGTTTCATGGTTTAGAAGATTTGGAAAAGCAAGTCTTACGAGCGGTTGGAGTGGCTAGTGAGCGTTTCAACGAAGATGCTCTACGAATTATGCGTGGTTTCCGTTTTCAGGCTAGTCTTGGCTTTGAACTTGAGCCAGAAACCTTTAAAGCTATGAAGACATTGACGCCACTTTTGGAGAAAATTTCTGTGGAGCGTATCTTCGTTGAGTTTGATAAACTCTTGCTGGCTCCATTTTGGAGAAGGGGCTTGGCTTCCATGATTGAGAGTCAAGCTTATGACTATCTCCCTGATCTGGCATCTAGCCAAGACAAACTTAACAGACTGTTTGATTTAGAGACTGATTTCACCTTTGAATCTTCAGAGCAAGCTTGGGCGGCTCTACTGTGGGCTTTGGAGATTGAAAATGCGCAGCCATTTTTGAAAGCTTGGAAGACCTCACGTCAGTTTGCCAAGCAAGTTCAGGATTTGCTGACTATTTTGGCCTTGCGTGAAAAGGGAGAATTGAGCAAGCGCGATTGTTATCGCTTTGACTTGGAGTTGCTTTTACAGGCTGAAAATCTTCGTCAGACCCAGGGAAAACCAGTCAACCCACAAGTCATAACAGAAACCTATCAGAGTTTGACCATTCATGACAAGAAAGAAATTCAGATTAATGGTGGCATTTTGATCAAGGAATATGGTTATCAGCCGGGACCAGACTTGGGAGAGATTTTAACAGAGATTGAGTATGCCATTGTCGATGGAGAATTGGAAAATGACCGTCAAGCCATCCATGCTTATCTGAGGGAGAAAAAATGAGTGATTTTATCGTTGAAAAACTAAGTAAATCCGTCGGTGACAAGACCGTTTTTAAGGATATTTCCTTTATCATCCATGACCTAGACAGAATCGGTCTGATTGGTGTCAATGGGACTGGTAAGACCACCCTTTTAGATGTTCTTTCTGGTGTTTCTGGATTTGATGGGGATGTTAGTCCTTTTTCAGCTAAGAATGATTACCAAATTGGTTACTTGACCCAAGATCCTGATTTTGATGATAGAAAGACAGTTTTGGATACGGTTCTCTCCAGCGACCTCAAGGAAATCCAGCTTATTCGTGAGTATGAGTTGATCATGCTCAACTATAGTGAGGACAAGCAGGCGCGTTTGGAACGTATCATGGCAGAAATGGACTCTCTCCAAGCTTGGGAAATCGAGAGTCAGGTCAAGACGGTTCTTAGCAAGCTGGGGATTCAGGATTTATCTACTCCAGTTGGGGAATTGTCAGGTGGTCTAAGAAGACGGGTTCAGTTGGCGCAAGTTCTTCTTGGCAACCACGACCTCTTGCTGCTGGATGAGCCGACCAACCATCTGGACATTGCGACTATTGAGTGGCTGACCCTCTTTTTGAAAAATTCTAAGAAGACGGTTCTTTTTATTACCCACGACCGTTATTTCCTAGACGCTTTGTCAACACGTATTTTCGAGTTGGATCGAGCAGGCTTGACCGAGTATCAGGGCAATTATCAGGACTATGTTCGCCTCAAGGCGGAACAGGATGAGCGCGATGCGGCTCTTCTCCACAAAAAGGAACAACTTTATAAGCAAGAATTGGCCTGGATGCGTAGACAACCGCAGGCGCGTGCGACCAAGCAGCAGGCTCGTATCAATCGTTTCCACGATTTGAAGAAAGAAGTTTCAGGTGGCGTTGCTGAAACAGACTTGACCATGAACTTTGAAACCAGTCGGATTGGGAAGAAAGTCATCGAGTTTCAGGATGTTTCCTTTGCCTATGAAAACAAGCCTATTTTGCAAGATTTTAATCTCTTGGTGCAGGCTAAAGATCGTATTGGAATTGTTGGGAACAACGGTGTTGGGAAATCAACCCTCCTCAACTTGATTGCAGGAAGTCTTGAGCCGACAGCAGGTCAAGTTGTGATAGGGGAAACTGTTCGCATCGCCTATTTCTCTCAGCAAATTGAGGGCTTGGATGAGAGCAAGCGAGTGATCAATTACCTGCAGGAAGTAGCAGAAGAAGTCAAGACCAGCGGTGGTTCTACGACTTCGATTGCAGAGTTGCTGGAGCAGTTCCTCTTCCCACGTTCAACGCATGGAACCTTGATTGAGAAATTGTCAGGTGGAGAGAAAAAGCGTCTTTATCTCCTCAAATTGCTCTTGGAAAAACCAAATGTTCTCCTCTTGGACGAGCCAACCAATGACCTGGACATTGCTACTCTTACAGTTTTGGAGAATTTCTTGCAAGGCTTTGCAGGGCCTGTCTTGACAGTTAGCCATGACCGCTATTTCTTGGATAAGGTAGCGACCAAGATTCTGGCTTTTGAAGATGGTAAGATTCGTCCTTTCTTTGGTCATTACACTGATTACCTTGATGAAAAAGCCTTTGAAACAGAGATGGCCAATCAAGTGCAAAAGGCCGAAAAGGAGAAAGTGGTCAAGGTTCGTGAAGACAAGAAACGCATGACCTACCAAGAAAAGCAGGAGTGGGCAAGCATTGAAGGCGATATTGAAGCCTTGGAAAATCGTATCGTTGCTATTGAAGAGGAAATGCAGGCCAATGGTTCTGACTTTGGTAAGCTGGCTACTCTCCAAAAAGAATTGGACGAGAAAAACGAAGCACTCCTTGAAAAATACGAACGCTATGAATATCTAAGTGACTTTGATAGCTAGAAGAATAGAAAAATCCTGTCTCATGGACAGGATTTTTCTATTCTTTTTTTGTTTCTTGATGAAAGATATTTTGCCAAGTTTCATGGCGACGCCAGATACTGGTGTGGATGATACCATCTAACTCATAGCTGATGAGTTTGGTCTTTTGACTGATGGAAGTGATTTGGATGTCCTTGATAGCTGAATTCAAGTCTTTTTCTGCTTTATAGGCCTCTTTATCCATCTGCTTTCCGTCTTGGCGAATATAGACAAAATCATCAGCCAATAGTTCTTCCAGTTGATTTCCTTGGTCAATCAATTGTTCACGCATAAGCAATTTCTTATAGACATTGTCTAAAATTTCATCCTCAGGGATAGGCGCTGGCTCAATATGGACATCGGTATCAAAAACCCCAAAACGTTCCTCCAGCATAGACTCGACCTGATCCGCGATTTCATGACTCTCAAAAACAGACAGGTCAGGGTTCATCTCTAGCGTAATATCCAGGTAGATGTTGCTACCGTAGGTACGACCTCTTTGGGACTTAACCTTGCTGATTTTGGGAATTTCCATGATGGCCTTTTGATAATCCTCAAGCAGACGGTCGTCAAAGCCATCCGAAAGGCTAAAGGAAGACTCGATGAAGATATCATAGGCAGTCTTCAAGATAAAGAAAGTGATGATGATAGCAACCAGTTTATCCACAATGGGATAATTGAAACTACTAGCTAGGATGGCAATGGTGGTTCCAAGTGAGGTGACAGCATCAGAAAGATTGTCCTTTGCTGCGGCCTTCAGTGCCTTGGAGTTGGATTTCTTACTGAGGCGAGTATTGTAGAGATAGACCACAAACATGATCGCTGCAGACATAATTCCTAGAGTTGCACCCAGAGGATCAATGACCGTTTCTTCCCGACTGAGAATCTTTTGAATGGTATCCCTTAGAACATCAAAGCCAACATAGAACATGATGATGGAAGTGATTAAGCTAGCCAAATCCTCAATCTTCCAGTGGCCAAAACGGTGGTCTCGGTCAGCAGGCTGGCGTGCCATCCTGATTCCAATCAAGAGGGCCACATTTCCAATGATGTCCGACACGTTGTTGAAACCATCGGCCACCAAACTGGATGAATGAAGAAGATGGCCAGTAGCCAATTTCGCTGCAGACAAGAGCAGGTAGGTTGAAATACTGATAATGGCACCACGTTCAGCTAACTTGAGATTTGAGATAGATTGCTTCATTCAACTTCCTTTCTAGTCATATAGCATTCTACCATTATACTGGTTTTCAAGGGAAAATTCAAATAAGGTAGTTTTTACTCTTTTAAAACTCCCCAAAATTTGGTATAATAGTACTACTCAAGGGAGTAGCTGGCAGAAACCTGTGATAGTGTCGTCATTCCGAATTTTATACTGAAAAGTATGTTTTCCGGCCCTATCTTAAACAGCGAGACTTGTTATGATTAACAGGTCTCTTTTTGTTTGTCGTGAAAAGATGCGATGAGGGAAAAGAGAGTCTGTTTTGCACACAATGTCAAGGAGGAGACACATGTCAAAAGAACAAGAACGCCAAGCGTTTTACACTCAGAGTCCTGAAGAGGTCTTGAAGGCTGTGGATGCGACCGAGCAAGGTTTGTCATCAAGTGAGGCGGAAAAGCGCCTTGCCGAATTTGGCCACAATGAACTCGAAGAAGGCGAGAAACGATCAATCCTGGTCAAATTCATCGAGCAATTTAAGGATTTGATGATTATCATCCTAGTTGCAGCAGCAATCTTGTCAGTCGTGACTTCTGGTGGGGAAGATATCGCAGATGCCATTATCATTTTAGCCGTGGTTATCATTAACGCTGCCTTTGGTGTTTACCAAGAAGGAAAAGCAGAAGAAGCTATCGAAGCCCTCAAATCTATGTCTAGTCCAGCTGCCCGCGTTCTGCGTGATGGGCACATGGCTGAGATTGACTCTAAAGAATTGGTACCTGGAGATATCGTTGCCCTTGAAGCTGGTGACGTAGTACCAGCAGACCTACGTTTGCTAGAAGCTAACTCTCTTAAGATCGAAGAGGCTGCTCTGACAGGTGAGTCTGTACCGGTTGAAAAAGACTTGACAGTCGAGCTTGCGACAGATGCTGGTATTGGTGACCGTGTCAATATGGCCTTCCAAAACTCAAACGTAACCTACGGTCGTGGGATGGGAGTTGTTGTCAATACAGGTATGTACACGGAAGTTGGTCATATCGCGGGCATGCTTCAAGACGCTGATGAGACGGATACACCCCTCAAACAAAACTTGAACAACCTTTCTAAGGTCTTGACCTATGCAATCTTGGTCATTGCCCTTGTTACTTTTGTAGTGGGTGTCTTTATTCAAGGGAAGGATCCACTTGGTGAGTTGTTGACTTCTGTTGCCCTTGCCGTTGCAGCCATTCCAGAAGGACTTCCTGCTATCGTGACCATCGTTCTTTCCCTTGGTACTCAAGTTTTAGCCAAACGACATTCCATCGTTCGTAAGTTGCCAGCAGTTGAAACACTTGGTTCAACTGAAATCATCGCTTCTGATAAGACTGGTACGCTGACCATGAACAAGATGACGGTTGAAAAAATCTTCTACGATGCAGTCCTACATGACTCAGCTGATGACATTGAACTGGGTCTTGAAATGCCCCTCCTTCGTTCAGTTGTCTTGGCCAATGATACGAAAATCGATGTGGAAGGCAATCTCATTGGTGATCCAACCGAAACAGCCTTTATCCAGTATGCCTTGGATAAGGGATACGATGTCAAAGGATTTTTAGAGAAATATCCTCGTGTAGCTGAGTTGCCATTTGACTCTGACCGTAAACTCATGTCAACGGTTCATCCACTTGCAGATGGACGCTTCCTCGTAGCAGTTAAAGGTGCCCCAGACCAACTCTTGAAACGTTGTGTTCTTCGTGATAAGGCTGGGGATATTGCTCCGATTGATGAGAAGGTCACAAACCTCATTCATACAAACAACTCTGAAATGGCTCATCAAGCCTTGCGTGTCCTTGCAGGTGCGTATAAGATTATCGATAGCATTCCAGAAAACCTCACTTCTGAAGAGCTGGAAAATAATTTAATCTTCACTGGTTTGATTGGGATGATTGATCCTGAACGTCCTGAAGCCGCTGAGGCTGTTCGTGTGGCTAAGGAAGCTGGAATTCGTCCAATCATGATTACAGGTGACCACCAAGACACCGCAGAAGCTATTGCCAAACGTTTGGGAATCATTGATGCAAACGATACAGAAGACCACGTTTTAACTGGTGCTGAGCTCAACGAATTATCTGATGAAGACTTTGAAAAAGTTGTTGGTCAATACTCTGTTTATGCCCGTGTGTCTCCAGAGCACAAGGTTCGTATCGTCAAGGCTTGGCAAAAACAAGGTAAGGTCGTTGCCATGACAGGTGACGGTGTCAATGATGCCCCAGCTCTGAAAACAGCAGACATCGGTATCGGTATGGGAATCACTGGTACAGAGGTTTCTAAGGGGGCTTCTGATATGATTCTTGCAGATGATAACTTTGCGACTATTATCGTCGCAGTGGAAGAAGGACGTAAGGTCTTCTCAAACATTCAAAAGACTATTCAGTACCTACTTTCTGCCAATACTGCTGAAGTATTAACCATCTTCCTATCAACCTTGTTTGGTTGGGATGTCTTACAGCCGGTTCATCTTTTGTGGATCAACTTGGTAACGGATACCTTCCCAGCTATCGCTCTTGGTGTTGAACCTGCGGAGCCTGGTGTCATGAATCATAAACCACGTGGACGCAAGGCAAGCTTCTTCTCAGGTGGTGTTTTGAGTTCTATCATTTATCAAGGTGTACTCCAAGCAGCTCTTGTTATGAGTGTTTATGGCCTTGCGATTGCTTACCCAGTTCATGTGGGTGACAATCATGCTATTCATGCAGATGCCCTAACGATGGCCTTTGCAACCCTTGGTTTGATTCAGCTCTTCCATGCCTACAATGTCAAGTCTGTCTACCAATCCATCTTGACAGTTGGCCCATTCAAGTCTAAGACCTTTAACTGGTCCATCTTGGTATCCTTTATCCTTCTCATGGCAACAATCGTTGTAGAACCGCTTGAAGGAATCTTCCACGTAACCAAACTAGACTTGTCACAATGGGGAATTGTTATGGCTGGAAGCTTCTCAATGATTATCATCGTCGAAATCGTTAAGTTTATTCAACGCAAACTCGGTTTTGACAAGAATGCGATTTAAGGGAGGTTTCGGATGTCAGCATATCAATTACCGACCGTATGGCAGGATGAAGCTAGTAATCAAGGAGCCTTTACGGGCTTAAATAAACCAACAGCAGGTGCCCGTTTCGAACAAAACTTGCCAAAAGGAGAACAAGCTTTTCAGCTTTATTCACTGGGAACACCAAATGGTGTGAAGGTCACTATCTTATTGGAAGAATTACTAGAGGCTGGTTTTAAGGAAACGGCTTACGACTTGTATAAGATTGCTATCATGGATGGGGATCAATTTGGTTCAGACTTCGTAAAGCTCAATCCAAATTCCAAGATTCCAGCCTTGTTGGACCAGTCAGGAACTGAAGAAGTAAGAGTCTTTGAATCTGCTCATATTCTCCTTTATCTTGCTGAGAAATTTGGAGCCTTTCTACCAAGTAATCCTGTGGAAAAGGTAGAAGTTTTGAATTGGCTATTCTGGCAAGCTGGGGCTGCACCTTTTCTAGGTGGGGGATTTGGACATTTCTTTAATTATGCCCCTGAAAAATTGGAATATCCTATTAACCGTTTTACGATGGAAGTGAAACGCCAGTTGGATTTATTGGATAAGGAATTGACTCAGAAACCTTATATTGCAGGCAATGACTATACGATTGCAGATATTGCCATCTGGTCTTGGTATGGACAGTTAGTTCAAGGAAAACTTTACCAAGGTTCTGCAAAATTCTTGGATGCCTCAAGTTACCAGAATTTAGTAAAATGGGCAGAAAAAATTGCCAATCGTCCAGCTGTTAAGCGTGGGATGGAAGTAATTTATAAAGAAATTAATACTCTTTGAAAATCTCTTCAAACCACGTCAGCGTCGCCTTGCCGTATATATGTTACTGACTTCGTCAGTTCTATCTGCAACCTCAAAACAGTGTTTTGAGCAACCTGTGCTAGCTTCCTAGTTTGCTTTTTGATTTTCATTGAGTATAAGTAGCAAAAAAGTCATCTTCGGATGACTTTTTGCTACAGTTGAGGGAAAGGGCTTGCAGTTATCGGCTTTTGTGCTATAATTGTTATAATATAGTAAAAAACAAGAGGAGTGTGAGGAAGTGGAAAAGAAAATTGTAAAAGATATTTTGTTTTTATCTCAGGTATCTCAGCCGGCAAGTCAGGAAGACCTTTATCTTGCCAGAGATTTGCAGGATACACTCTTAGCAAATCGTGAGACCTGCATTGGTCTAGCTGCCAATATGATTGGGGTGCAAAAGCGCGTGATTATCTTTAATCTTGGCTTGGTTCCCGTGGTCATGTTTAACCCAGTGCTTCTGTCCTTTGAAGGATCCTATGAGGCAGAAGAAGGCTGTTTGTCCTTGGTAGGTGTGAGATCAACTAAGCGTTATGAAAGCATAACGGTGTCCTATCGAGACATTACATTAAGTGGCAGGAACAGACCATTACCTTGACAGGCTTCCCAGCTCAGATTTGCCAGCATGAGTTGGATCACTTGGAAGGACGAATCATTTAGGAGGAAAGCAAATGAAACGAATAGTCTTTGAACTTATTTTTATCGCAACGACCTGGTATATCTTTTTACCGCCCCTTAACCTGACCAGCTGGGAATTTCTCTTTTTCCTCTGTGGGCATTTGCTGCTTGTAGCAATCTTATTTGGCTTTGGCAAGGGAATCAATCTGGTCAAAACGGTTCATGTGCGCCACGGTAAGGCGGAAGCTGCCTTAAATCTTGAGGGTTTCAAAATCAATCGGTTAGGGAAAATTCTGTTAGCTTTGATTGGAGGAATTCTTCTCTTGGCAGCTTTGGTTTCCTTGGTAACTTCCAGCATGTTTCAGGCTAAAAATTATGCCAATGTAGTCACGGTTACGGAAAAAGACTTTACTGAATTTCCTAAGAGTGACACCAGTAAGGTTCCTATCTTAGATAGAAGTACTGCTGAAAAAATTGGTGACCGCTACTTGGGTTCCCTAACAGATAAGGTGTCGCAGTACGTAGCGGCAGATACCTATACCCAATTGACAATTGATGGGAAACCTTATCGAGTGACGCCACTAGAATACGCAGACCCTATCAAGTGGTTTAACAATCAAGCTAAGGGAATCGGTGAGTATATCAAGGTGGACATGGTAACTGGAAATGCGGATTTGGTGGACTTGAAGACACCAATCAAGTATTCAGACTCGGAGTATTTTAACCGTGATGTCAAACGTCACCTGCGCTTGAAGTACCCGACCAAAATCTTTAAAACTCCATCTTTTGAGGTGGACGATGAGGGCAATCCTTTCTATGTAGCAACGGTTTACCAAAAGCAATTTGGACTTGCGGTTCCTCGTCCTGCTTCAGTCATTATCTTGGATGCTACAAATGGAGAAACCAAGGAATACAGCTTATCAGATGTTCCAGAATGGGTGGATAGGATCTATCCAGCAGAGGAAACCATTGAGCAAATCAACTACAACGGCAAGTACAAGGACGGTTTCTTGAATGCCATGATTTCCAAGAAAAATGTGACCCAGACTACCAATGGCTATAATTACTTGTCTATCGGTAATGACATCTATCTCTACACAGGTGTGACGTCGGCTAATGCGGATGAGAGTAATCTTGGTTTCATCCTTGAAAATATGCGAACAGGAGAAATTACTAAGTATAGCTTGGCTTCTGCGACAGAAGAATCAGCCCGTGAATCAGCAGAAGGTGCTGTTCAGGAGAAATCCTACAAAGCAACCTTCCCAATCCTCATCAACCTCAATGACAAGCCTTTCTACATCATGGGTTTGAAGGACAATGCTGGCTTGGTCAAAGAGTATGCTCTAGTAGACGCAGTCGAGTACCAAAATGTTATCGTAGCTACTACAGTGGAAGAGATGCTCAGCAAGTATGCCAATAAAAACGACCTTGAAATTGACAATGCAACGACAGAAAGCATCAAGGGAGTAGTAGCAGACCTCAAATCAGCTGTTATCAAGGGCGACACCGTCTACTTCTTTAAAGTTGATGGCAAGATTTACAAGGTTAAGGCCTCAGTATCAGATGACCTTCCTTACCTTGAAAATGGTAGAACCTTCGAAGGTCAAGTAGGAAAAGACAGCTATCTCAAGACCTTTAAAGTACAGTAATACTCTGCGAAAATCTCTTCAAACCACGTCAACTTTATCTGCAACCTCAAAGCTGTGCTTTGAGCAACCTGCGGCTAGTTTCCTAGTTTGCTCTTTGATTTTCATTGAGTATCAGATGAATTTCTTGGTTGTGGCTAAAAAATATGCTACACTATCAATATGAAAATTTTAATCCCTACAGCAAAAGAAATGAACACAGACTTGCCGAGTATCGAGGCAACACCTTTAATACCAGAAAGTCAGGCCGTGCTGGATGCCTTGGCCCTCTATTCTGCTAGTCAATTGGAGAGTTTTTATAAGGTATCAGCCGAGAAGGCTGCGGAAGAATGTCAAAATATCCAAGCTTTGAAAAGGCAAACTGCTCAACACTACCCAGCTCTTAAACTTTTTGATGGGCTTATGTACCGCCATATCAAGCGAGATAAGTTGACCGAGGCGGAACAAGCCTATCTTGAAAATCATGTCTTTATTACTTCGGCTTTGTACGGTGTCGTTCCAGCCTTGTCATCTATGGCCCCTCACCGTTTGGACTTTTTGATGAAGTTAAAAGTCGCTGGTAAGACTTTAAAGAGTCATTGGAAGGCAGCCTATGATGAAGCTGTGAAGCAGGAAGAAGTGATTTTCTCCCTCTTGTCGTCCGAGTTTGAGACGGTATTTTCTAAGGAAATCAGAGAAAAAATGGTGATCTTCAAATTTATGGAGGATAGAGGCGGTCAGCTGAAAATTCACTCAACCATTTCCAAGAAAGCGCGTGGTGCCTTCCTGACAGCCCTGATAGAAAATCAAGTACAGACGGTGGAGGAAGCTCGTCGCTTAAGCTTTGCAGGATTTACCTACCGAGAAGATCTGTCCCAGCCACAGGAATTGGTTTTTGTTAAGGAAGTATAGAAATCAGATATTTTGTATTTGGCAATATGTATCATCAGCTATTTTAGTTTATAAATGAGAAAAAAAGCGAACAAGCTAGTCTTCTGAGTGTCAGAAAAGTAGTCTTGTTCGCTTTTATTATGTTAGTTACTTGATCGCATTGACCAAGTCTTCCGCTTGTTTTTCAAGTGAGTTTAGGACTGTTTCTTCAAGAACCAATTTTCCGTCTGCCCAAGCAGAGTCATTGACACGTGCAGCAGTGAAATCACCAACGATTTGTGTACGGATAAATGGCAAGAGGTCTTTGTAAATAGCGAAAAGTTGATCGTGACCGGCATTGGCTACAGATGATACGGTGACAAACTTGTCTTGAAGGGCAGAAGCGCCA
Source organism: Streptococcus sp. 79 (assembly GCF_013277425.1). Lineage (NCBI taxonomy): Bacteria > Bacillati > Bacillota > Bacilli > Lactobacillales > Streptococcaceae > Streptococcus > Streptococcus sp. 79. Next base: position 26,619 of record NZ_VMMW01000057.1, on the reverse strand, counting down.
CGTGTATCAGACAAGTCAAGGGCGCGAGATAGCCAGTCAAGCAAGTTTTTTACTGTTCCAGGGATAGAGAAGTTGTAGACTGGAGAGAAGATCCAGATAGCATCCGCAGCGAGAACCGCTTCACGAGCAGTAGCTACAGCTGGATGAGTTGGAACTTCCAAATCTTGGCTGAAGAGAGGAAGGGCTGAATAATCAAGGTAGCTAACTTCCGCTTTACCAGCAAGTGCTTTCTCAGCTTCGAGCGCCATTTGGTGGTTGAAAGAACCTTGGCGTAGTGATCCGACGATAAATAATACTTTTTTAGACATGATGTGTCTCCTTTTTCTTAAATTTACGAGAATTTTCTCGTTGTTATAAAATATATTACAACAAAGCAAAACAACTTGCAAGAAATTTGCTCAGAGTTTATTTGAAAATTGTAAAATTTCGGAAACTCTAGTCATTTGTGACTGAAAAAGTAAGAACTGTTTCACTTTCAAAATCGGTTTTGTTTGAAGGAAGAAATAAAGTGCGATTGTTCTTGCATTCACTTGTAATAAAGCCCAATAGATGGTAAAATAGACGAGTGAAAAAAAGACAAAAAAAAGCAAAAAATAATCTACTGTGGCAGTATGGTCTAGGGATGACGATTTTGTTTGTGGTTATCAGTGCTTCCTTTCTGTATCTAGTGTTTCTGAGTATGAAACCTTATCAAACAGCTAAAAGTGAAGGAGAAAAATTAGCTCAGCAGTATGCAGGATTAGAGCAGGCTGATCAGGTTGACTTATACAATGGCTTGGAATCCTATTATAGCGTTCTTGGCCGTAATAAAAAACAAGAAGCACTTGCTGTCCTGATTGGAAAAGATGACCACAATATTTACGTTTATCAGCTAAATCAAGGTGTTTCACAAGAAAAAGCAGAAGCTGTTTCGAAGGAAAAAGGAGCTGGCGAGATTGACAAGATTACCTTTGGCCGTTATCAAGACAAACCAATCTGGGAAGTCAAGTCAGGCTCTGATTTTTATCTAGTAGATTTTGAAACAGGAGTATTGGTCAATAAGGAGGGCCTATGAAACTATCCAACCGTGTTTTAGAAATGGAAGAAAGTGTGACCTTGGCTGCTGGAGCTCGTGCCAAAGCACTCAAGTCTGAGGGAAGAGATATCCTGTCTCTAACCTTGGGTGAGCCAGATTTCACTACTCCAAAAAATATCCAAGATGCCGCCATTGCATCGATTCGAGATGGGCGTGCTTCTTTTTATACAGTAACCTCAGGCCTGCCAGAGCTCAAGGCAGCGGTCAATACTTACTTTGAACGCTTTTACGGCTATTCTGTAGCGCCAAATCAAGTGACAGTCGCTGCTGGAGCCAAATATTCTCTCTATACCTTCTTTATGGCTGTGGTCAATCCAGGTGATGAAGTTATCATCCCAACCCCCTACTGGGTAAGCTATGGAGACCAGGTCAAGATGGCAGAAGGTGTGCCAGTCTTTGTTCCTGCTAAGGAAGATAATCACTTTAAGGTGACCGTAGAGCAGTTAGAAGCAGCTCGCACAGACAAGACCAAGGTTTTGGTGCTGAATTCGCCATCCAATCCGACAGGTATGATTTACACCCGTGAGGAACTCTTGGCAATCGGAAACTGGGCTGTAGAAAAGGATATTCTCATTCTAGCAGATGATATCTATGGGCGCTTGGTCTATAATGGTCATGAGTTCACACCGATTTCTAGCCTATCTGAGGCAATTCGCAAGCAAACAGTGGTCATCAATGGTGTGTCTAAAATCTATGCCATGACAGGTTGGCGGATTGGCTATGCCGTTGGAGAAGCAAACATTATTGCTGCCATGTCCAAGATTGCAGGTCAAACAACTTCGAATCCGTCAGCAGTAGCCCAGTATGCAGCAGTTGAGGCTCTATCAGGTGAGCAAGATACTGTAGAAAGCATGCGTCAGGCTTTTGAGGAACGTCTCAATACCATCTATCCCCTTCTTGCTGAGGTGCCAGGATTTGAAGTGCTCAAACCGCAAGGAGCTTTCTATCTCTTCCCAAATGTCAAAAAAGCTATGGAGATGAAAGGCTATACAGATGTGACAGATTTTACAACCGCTATCCTAGAAGAAGCCGAAGTGGCCTTGGTAACAGGAGCAGGATTCGGAGCACCAGAAAATGTCCGCCTCAGCTATGCGACAGACCTAGACACGCTTAAAGAAGCAGTTAAACGCTTGAAAGCATTTATGGGTAGTGAGAATGATTGATCATTTTGAGATTAAGGTAAAGGATTTACAAATTTCAGAAGGATTTTATAAGAGTTTTCTCGCTCCTTTGGGCTATAAATTGGCTTTTAAGACTACTTCTCTAATCAGTTTTCTTGCCCCGAACAGCCCTCATCCTGGTGGTGATTTTTGGCTGGCTCAGGGGACACAAGATCCTATTCACTTTGCTTTTTTAGCAGAAAATAAGGAAGAAGTTCAGGCTTGTTATGAGGCTGGTTTAGAGGCAGGTGGGCGAGACAATGGGGCTCCTGATTATCGCAGTGAGCATCCGATTTACTACGCTGCTTTTGTGATTGACCCAGATGGGAACAATATAGAAGTGGTTTGCCATAAAGAATAAAAAAGAAAAAGGAAAAATAATGACAAAACGTGTAACGATTATTGATGTAAAAGACTATGTTGGTCAGGAAGTGACGATTGGCGCTTGGGTTGCCAACAAATCAGGAAAAGGGAAAATTGCCTTCTTGCAATTGCGTGATGGAACAGCCTTCTTCCAAGGTGTGGCTTTTAAACCAAACTTTGTCGAAAAATTTGGTGAAGAAGTAGGACTTGAGAAGTTTGATGTCATCAAACGCTTGAGCCAAGAAACGTCTGTTTATGTGACAGGTATTGTCAAAGAGGACGAACGTTCTAAATTTGGCTATGAGTTGGACATCACAGACATCGAAGTGATCGGTGAATCTCAAGACTACCCAATCACACCAAAAGAACACGGTACAGACTTTTTGATGGACAACCGTCACTTGTGGCTCCGTTCTCGTAAGCAGGTGGCCGTGATGCAAATCCGTAACGCTATTATCCATGCAACTTATGAGTTCTTTGACAAGAACGGTTTCATGAAATTTGACAGCCCAATTCTTTCAGGAAATGCGGCAGAAGATTCAACAGAACTCTTTGAAACGGACTACTTCGGAACGCCAGCCTACTTGAGCCAATCAGGTCAGCTTTACCTAGAAGCAGGTGCTATGGCTCTTGGTCGTGTCTTTGACTTTGGTCCAGTTTTCCGTGCTGAAAAATCAAAAACGCGCCGTCACTTGACCGAGTTCTGGATGATGGATGCAGAGTACTCATACTTGACACATGATGAGTCGCTTGACTTGCAAGAAGCTTATGTGAAAGCTCTTCTACAAGGTGTTCTTGACCGTGCGCCTCAAGCCTTGGAAACCTTGGAACGTGATACAGAGCTCTTGAAACGCTACATTGCAGAGCCATTCAAACGTATCACTTACGATCAAGCCATTGACCTCTTGCAAGAACATGAGAATGATGAAGACGCTGACTACGAACATCTTGAGCATGGTGATGACTTTGGTTCACCACATGAAACTTGGATTTCAAACCACTTTGGTGTGCCAACTTTTGTCACGAACTACCCAGCAGCCATCAAGGCCTTCTATATGAAACCAGTTCCTGGAAATCCAGAGCGCGTGCTTTGTGCAGACTTGCTTGCTCCAGAAGGCTATGGAGAAATTATCGGTGGGTCTATGCGTGAGGAAGACTACGATGCCCTTGTCGCTAAGATGGATGAACTTGGCATGGATCGTACAGAGTATGAATTCTACCTTGACCTTCGTAAATACGGTACAGTTCCACACGGTGGATTTGGTATCGGTATCGAGCGTATGGTAACCTTCGCAGCAGGAACAAAACATATCCGTGAAGCCATTCCATTCCCACGTATGTTGCACCGTATTAAACCGTAAGAATAGGAAAACGCCCATGTGGCGTTTTTTCGCATATCAGAGTTTTTACTTGCGTAAAAAAATTTTTTCTAGTATAATAGTTTATTGTGAGCGAACCTCACTTACCCCTTGCAAAGTCTTGGGGTCATTAGACCAAAAGGAGGAACATATCAATGGCTAAATACGAAATTCTTTATATCATTCGTCCAAACATTGAAGAAGAAGCTAAAAACGCTTTGGTAGCACGTTTTGACTCTATTTTGACTGACAACGGTGCAACTGTTGTTGAATCAAAATCTTGGGAAAAACGCCGTCTTGCATACGAAATCAAAGATTTCCGTGAAGGACTTTACCACATCGTTAACGTTGAAGCAAACGACGATGCAGCTCTTAAAGAGTTTGACCGTCTTTCAAAAATTAACGCTGACATTCTTCGTCACATGATCGTCAAAATTGACGCGTAAGAAGGTAAACTATGATTAACAATGTTGTACTTGTAGGGCGCATGACACGTGACGCTGAGTTGCGTTATACCCCATCAAATGTAGCAGTTGCGACTTTTACTCTTGCAGTAAACCGTACATTTAAGAGTCAAAATGGCGAACGTGAGGCTGATTTTATCAATGTCGTTATGTGGCGTCAACAGGCTGAGAACCTTGCTAATTGGGCTAAAAAAGGCTCACTTATCGGGGTGACAGGCCGTATCCAGACTCGTAGTTACGATAACCAGCAAGGACAACGTATCTACGTGACAGAGGTCGTGGCTGAGAATTTCCAAATGTTAGAAAGCCGTAGTGTGCGTGAAGGTCATACAGGTGGAGCTTACTCTGCACCAACTGCAAACTATTCAGCGCCTACAAATTCAGTACCAGACTTTTCACGTGATGAAAATCCATTTGGAACAACAAATCCATTGGATATTTCAGATGATGATTTACCATTCTAATGGACAACTAAAATTATAAAGGAGAAAAAACATGGCTCAACAACGTCGTGGCGGATTCAAACGCCGTAAAAAAGTTGATTACATCGCAGCAAACAAAATTGAATATGTTGATTACAAAGATACTGAGCTTCTTAGCCGTTTCGTTTCAGAACGTGGGAAAATCCTTCCTCGTCGTGTAACAGGAACTTCAGCTAAAAACCAACGTAAAGTAACAACAGCTATCAAACGCGCTCGCGTAATGGCTTTGATGCCTTTCGTAAACGAAGATTAAAGAAAAGACCCGGTTGGGTCTTTTTTTCAGGTCCAGTGGACCTCTTTTTCATGAGCTTGAAAACAAGAAAGCGAATTAAGACCCCGACGGGTCTTTTTTTCACGAGCCTTGAAATGAGAGAGCGAGTTGAGGTCAGGGGGACCTCTTTTTCATGAGCTTGGAAACAAGAATGCGAATTAAGACCCCAACGGATCTTTTTTTCACGAGATAGTTTTTTTCTGACCTTGGCGTGCTATAATGGTAATAGAAAGAGTAAAGGTGGGTAAGTCAAAGATGAATTGTACGATTAGAAATATGATTAAGTCTGATATTGAATCCTTATCTCATGGCTTTATGAATCAAGGTTGGCCTGGTAGAGAGGAAATTTTGGCTAGATATTTTCTGGAACAGGAAAGTGGGGAGAGAGAAGTCTTAGTTGCAGAGATTGATGGTGCTGTAGCGGGCTACGTTACCATTTTGCCCTCTGCTAAACATGGTCCTTTTGCAGAAGTCTATCCAGAATTATCAGATTTTAATGTGTTTGAGCCTTTTAGAAATCAAGGGATTGGGAATCAATTGCTAGAAGAAGCAGAAAAACGAGTCAAGTTTGTTTCGAGTAAGGTCACTCTTGGTGTAGGTTTGCACTTAGGCTATGGCCCTGCCCAGAGATTGTATATCAGACGGGGCTACATTCCAGATGGGACAGGTGTCTGGTATCGAAATCAACCCTTGGAAATGAATGCAACTAGCCAAAATAATGATGATTTGGTTTTGTATCTAGTAAAAGAATTCGGATAAGAGACAAGGATTTTATTGGGGATGTGGGATTTCTCTACTTTATGGTATAATGGAAAGAGTTAGATTGAAAGAGGTAGTGAGATGGATGCCAAATTAAGATATAAGGCAAAGAAGATCAAGATTGTCTTTTTTGATATTGATGATACATTGCGGAATTCCAAGACAGGTTTTATTCCGACTTCAATCCCAGCTGTTTTTAAGCAATTACGTGAGAAAGGAATTTTGACAGGTATTGCTTCTGGACGAGGGATTTTTGGTGTCGTGTCAGAAATTCGTGAACTGAATCCTGACTTTTTTGTGACCTTAAATGGGGCTTATATCGAAGATAAAAAAGGTCAGGTTATTTATCAACATCAGATTGAGAAGTCAGATGTTGAGGAGTATATCTCTTGGGCTAAGCAAGAGGGAATTGAGTATGGTTTGGTTGGGAGTCATGATGCCAAGTTGTCTATTCGTACAGATATGATTAGTGAGGCTATCAATCCAATTTATCCTGATTTAGATGTGGATCCAGATTTCCATGAGAAAGAAGACATCTATCAGATGTGGACTTTTGAAGATAAGGGAGATGACTTACACTTACCTGACAGTCTCTCAGATAAACTTCGCATGGTTCGTTGGCACCAACATTCGTCTGATATTGTTCCGATTTCAGGCTCCAAAGCGACGGGGGTGGAAAAGGTTGTGGAACACCTTGGCTTGAAACCAGACAACGTTATGGTTTTTGGAGATGGGCTGAATGACTTGGAACTCTTTGATTATGTTGGAATCAGCGTTGCAATGGGAATTTCTCATGATAAGATCAAAGAAAAAGCAGATTATATTACAAAAACACTAGAAGAAGATGGCATTTTTGATGCCTTAGAAGGATTTGGTATGGTAGAAAAAGAATTGCATTTCCCACAAGTAGACATTGAAACAGTAGAAGGTCCTATCGCGACTATTAAGACCAATCACGGAGACTTGCGTATTAAACTTTTCCCTGAACATGCTCCTAAAACAGTAGCTAACTTTGTAGCTCTTGCAAAAGATGGTTACTATGATGGTGTCATTTTCCACCGTATTATCAAGGACTTTATGATCCAAGGTGGAGACCCAACTGGAACTGGTATGGGTGGCGAGTCCATCTACGGCGAATCTTTTGAGGATGAATTCTCAGAAGAACTTTACAATATCCGTGGTGCCCTTTCTATGGCCAATGCTGGTCCAAATACCAACGGCAGCCAGTTCTTTATCGTCCAAAACCAACACCTGCCTTATTCTAAGAAAGAAATTGCTCGTGGTGGTTGGCCAGAACCGATTGCGGAAATTTATGCCAACCAAGGTGGGACACCTCACCTAGACCGTCGTCACACGGTTTTTGGTCAGCTAGCTGATGAAGCTTCTTACGCTGTCTTGGATGCCATTGCTTCTGTTGAGACAGGGGCTATGGACAAGCCAGTTGAAGATGTTGTGATTGAAACAATTGAAATTGAGGACTAAGATGAAAATCGGTGATAAGCTAAAGGGTCGTATTACAGGGATTCAGCCCTACGGTGCCTTTGTTGAGCTAGAGACAGGTGATACGGGGCTGATTCATATTTCAGAGATTCGGACAGGCTTTATTGAAAATATCCATGAAGCCTTGAAAGTTGATGAAGAGGTTCAAGTTCAAGTAGTGGATTTAGATGAATTTACAGGGAAAGCAAGTCTTTCTATCCGCACTTTGGAGGAAGAAAAGCACCAGTTTCCGAGACGGAGACGCTTTTCAAGCGACCGTTTTAACTACGGCTTTGCGCCTCTTAAACGAATGATGCCAATTTGGACTAGAGAAGCCTTGCACTATTTAAAAAAGAAGAAGTAGTTTAGAATTTTATATTTTTTGTAATGTTAATATGAATCTGCTATAATAGAACCATGGAAGAAGAACAATTATTAAAATCAGGGGAGCGCATTAACCAGCTCTTCTCAACAGATATCAAAATTATTCAAAATAGAGAGGTTTTTAGCTATTCGGTGGATAGTGTTCTCTTGTCACGCTTTCCACGTTTTCCTAAAAAGGGCTTGATAGTGGATTTCTGCGCTGGGAATGGAGCAGTGGGGCTATTTGCTAGCACTCGTACTCAGGCACAGATTTTGGCTGTTGAGATTCAGGAGCGTTTGGCGGATATGGCTGAGCGCTCTGTCCGTTTGAATGGTTTGGAAGAGCAGATGGAGGTCATCTGTGATGATTTGAAAAATATGCCTGCTTATATCCAGGGAAGTAAGGTGGATATGATTTTGTGTAATCCGCCCTATTTCAAGGTGGATCCTCATTCAAACCTGAACGAGAGTGAACATTATCTCTTGGCGCGACATGAAATCACGACCAATTTGCAGGAAATCTGTCGTAGTGCCCAGAGTATTCTCAAATCTAATGGGCGTTTGGCCATGGTTCATCGTCCTGATCGACTTCTGGATATTTTGGATACGTTACAACGGCATAATCTAGCCCCTAAGCGTCTGCAATTTGTCTATCCAAAAAAGGAAAAGGAAGCCAATATGCTCTTGATTGAAGCTATCAAGGATGGTTCAACAAGTGGCTTTAAGGTCTTACCACCTCTCATTGTTCACAATGATGATGGCTCTTATACGCCGGAACTCGAAGAGATTTATTATGGATTATAAGGCTTATATGTATGTTCTGGAGTGCCGTGACGGATCCTACTATACAGGCTATACGACTTATGTGAAGAGACGCCTCGCTGTCCATAATAGTGGGAAGGGAGCCAAATACACACGAGCACGCTTGCCAGTCAAACTCATCTATGCTCAAGGTTTTGCCAGTAAGGAAGAAGCCATGTCGGCAGAAGCCCTTCTCAAGCGTAAGAAACGACCACAGAAGGAGCAATTTTTATCTGAAAATCAAGATAGAAATTTAGTCAGTTATTTTGAAGAATTGTGAGGAGCCCTTTGACTCCTCTTACTTTTGTCAAAAAGCGAAAAAAATGCTACAATAAAGAGAATAAACAAAATGAGGTATTATCATGTCTAAGATTCTAGTATTTGGTCACCAAAATCCAGACACAGATGCCATTGGGTCATCTGTAGCCTTTGCCTACCTTGCAAAAGAAGCTTACGGTTTGGATACGGAAGCTGTTGCTCTTGGAACTCCAAATGAAGAAACAGCCTTTGTCTTGAACTATTTTGGTGTGGAAGCACCGCGTGTCATCACTTCTGCCAAAGCAGAAGGTGCAGAGCAAGTTATCTTGACTGACCACAATGAATTCCAACAATCTGTATCAGATATCGCTGAAGTAGAAGTTTATGGTGTGGTGGACCACCACCGTGTGGCTAATTTTGAAACTGCAAGCCCACTTTACATGCGTTTGGAGCCAGTTGGTTCAGCGTCTTCAATCGTTTATCGTATGTTCAAAGAACATGGTGTAGCTGTTCCTAAAGAGATTGCTGGTTTGATGCTTTCAGGTTTGATTTCAGATACTCTTCTTTTGAAATCACCAACCACACACCCAACAGATAAGGCTATTGCTCCTGAATTGGCTGAATTGGCTGGTGTAAACTTGGAGGAATATGGTTTAGCTATGTTGAAAGCTGGTACAAACTTGGCTAGCAAATCTGCTGACGAATTGATTGACATCGATGCTAAAACTTTTGAATTGAACGGAAATAATGTCCGTGTTGCCCAAGTGAACACAGTTGACATCGCTGAAGTCTTGGAACGTCAAGCAGAAATTGAAGCTGCAATGCAAGCTGCTAACGAAGCAAACGGCTACTCTGACTTTGTCTTGATGATTACAGATATCGTCAACTCAAACTCAGAAATCTTGGCTCTTGGTGCCAATATGGGCAAGGTCGAAGCGGCTTTCAACTTCAAACTTGAAAACAATCATGCCTTCCTTGCTGGTGCCGTTTCACGTAAGAAACAAGTGGTACCTCAATTGACTGAAAGCTTTAATGCTTAAGATTTTGGGTGTCAGTTCAAAATCGGAAAGTCTAGTTTGCCTTATATCGAAAGGAGTTTCGGCTCCTTTTTTCTAGGAGTGAAGCATGTTAGAAAATGGCGATTTGATTTTTGTGAGAGATGAGTCAGATATGGGACAGGCCATCCAGACTTCCACAGGCAACTATAACCATGTTGCCATTTATTTGGATGGGATGATTTACCATGCTAGTGGAAAGGTGGGTGTTATCTGTCAGGAACCAGCAGACTTCTTTGAGTCCAATCATTTATACGACCTCTATGTTTACCCAGAAATGGATATCCAGTCGGCGAAGGAAAAAGCTTGCAAACATCTAGGGGCACCCTACAATGCTTCTTTCTATCCAGATGGGCATGGTTTTTACTGTTCCCAGTACATGGCAGAAATCCTACCGATTTTTGAGACCATACCTATGAAATTTGGGAATGGGGACCAGGAGATTAGTGATTTTTGGAGAGAATATTATAGGAAACTCGAACTTCCTGTGCCTCTTAACCAAGCTGGAACCAATCCCAGTCAGTTGGCAGCATCGCCTCTGTTAGAATGTAAAGAAAGGAATCTTCATGATTCAGATTTTTAATCCATCTCGTTTGACGAGACAGCCATTTTTGGAGAATTGATCCACTATCTGGACCAGTATGAGGATGTGATTCTACGGGAAATTAAGGCTCAATTTCCAGATATTGCAGTTGATAAACTCATGGAAGAGTATATAAAGGCAGGCTTGATTCTACGTGAAAATAAGCGCTATTACCTCAATTTTCCTATGCTTGAATCACTTGATAGTCTCGAACTGGATCAAGAGATTTTTGTCAGAGAAGCTAGTCCGGTCTATCAAGCCTTGTTGGAGCAGCGTTTTGAGACGGAATTATGCAATCAAACCAATGCAGCTATTTTAGTTGAAAAGACGGACTTTGCAAGATCAAAAATGACCCTGTCCAATTATTTCTACAAGGTCAAACATCAGTATCCTTTGACAGAAAAACAGCAGGAACTCTATGACATTTTAGGAGATGTTAATCCTGAGTATGCCCTCAAATACATGACAACTTTTTTGCTAAAATTTCTCAAAAAAGATCAACTGATGCAGAAACGCCGTGATATCTTTGTGGACAGTTTAGTTGTCCTGGGTTATATAGTCCAAAATGAAGATGGAAAGTATGAGTTGGCTGTCGATTTTGACAAGGAGAGATTAACTTTCTATTTAGTGTGATTGCTTTTTCTGAGCACATTGTTTGACTTTATCTATCGATAAGTTTATACTAATGTAACCGATAACACATATCGGAATAAAACTAAAGGAGACAATCATATGTCACTTGAAAACAAATTGGAACAAGCAACAGGCGCTGTCAAAGAAGGTTTTGGTAAAGTTACTGGAGACAGCAAGACAGAACTTGAAGGAGCTGTTGAAAAAACAGTTGCTAAGGCAAAAGAAGTAGTTGAAGATGCTAAAGGTGCTGTAGAAGGTGCCGTTGAAGGTTTGAAAAACGTTTTTACTAAAGAATAGGAAAAAATCAAGGGTTTCATTTTCCCTTGATTTTTTTACAATCCTTATAAATAATTTTCTGCTACGACTGCATCTCCTGGATAAGCTTCTTTCTTGCCCTGGACGATTTGGTAGCAATCGGCTCCCTTACCAGCAATAATAACTGCATCTAATTCGTGATTTGTGATGGCCATTGCCGCTTTGATGGCTTCTTGGCGATCCGCAATCTTTTCAACAGGATGATTGATATAGCTACTAATTTCATCTGCAATGGCCATTGGGTCTTCATAATTGGGGTCATCAGCAGTCAAAAAGACTTGAATCTCAGGATGTTGATTGAGGAGAAGGCCAAAGTCCTTACGACGACTTTCTCCCTTATTTCCTGTCGAACCTAAGACCAGAGCAATCTTTCCAGTTTGATGAGTTTCTACCACATTGATGAGTTTTTTGAGACTGTCACCGTTGTGGGCGTAGTCGATGAAGACCTTGGCTCCATTTTTCTGAGTGAGGACTTCCATACGGCCGGGAACGCGGGTTGCAGCGATTCCTTTTTTGATGTCCTCAAGACTTGCTCCGAGACGAAGACAAGCAAGCCCAGCAGCAACGGCATTTTCTTGGTTGAAGTGACCAATCAGTTGGATATCATAATCACCAGCCAGTTTCCCACTAGCTGAAAAGCTAAAGGCTTTGGAATTCTCGATTTGATTATTTGATTGGCTACCATAGAAATCATGGTCTTGATCTGCCACTTGTTCTTTCAAGACAGAAAAGTGATCCATGTCACTATTAATGATGACTGCTCGGCTATTTTCCATCAAGAGACGTTTGTGGTAGAAGTAGTCTTCAAAGCTAGGGTGTTCAATCGGGCCGATATGGTCTGGGCTGATATTGAGGAAAACTCCCACATCAAAGGTTAGACCATAGACACGTTTGACCAGATAGGCTTGACTGGAGACTTCCATGATGAGGTGGGTACGGTCATTTTGCACAGCTTGATGCATCATATCAAAGAGGTAGATGCTCTCAGGGGTTGTCAATGCAGACTTAAAGAAAGTCTTACCATCTAGAGTTGTATTCATGGTTGAGAGCATAGCAGGTCGATGCCCTTGAGATAAGATGTTATAGGCGAAATAGGCTGCTGTTGTCTTACCCTTAGTACCAGTAAAGGCAAGGAGTTTGAGTTTTTTCTGTGGATTGCCATAAAACTCCATGGCAATCAAACTCATGGCTTTCTTGATATCGCTGACGATAATGGCAGGAATACCAACCTCATAGTCCTTTTCAGCCACATACCAATCGAGACCTTGAGAGATAGCTGAAAGCAGAAATTCCTTCTTAAAGGCAGCACCCTTGACGAAAAAGAGGCTCTTTTCTTTAGCCTTGCGACTGTCATAGCAGATGGTGTCAAATACGACATGGCTGTAGTTGTAGTGATAGTGTTCTTGGTCGATAATCTCACGGAAGAGACCATCTTTCTTTAATATATCTAATACGGTTTCAATCTTAATCATACTTTCTATTGTAAACCGAAAGTCGCAAATTTACAAGTAACAAGGAAAAGTTTATAATGGAAGATAAGGAGTTTTTCCTAGTTATCAAAATTGAATGAGGAATCTATGTCGCACGAAAACAATCACCAGCAGGCCCAGATGTTACGGGGGACTGCTTGGTTAACGGCTAGTAACTTTATCAGTCGCCTGCTTGGGGCCATCTATATTATCCCTTGGTATATCTGGATGGGGTCTTATGCGGCTACAGCAAATGGACTCTTTACCATGGGATACAATATCTATGCCTGGTTCTTGCTGGTTTCAACAGCAGGGATTCCAGTTGCGGTGGCCAAGCAAGTTGCCAAGTATAATACCATGCGAGAAGAGGAGCATAGCTTTGCCCTGATTCGGAGCTTTTTAGGCTTTATGACGGGACTTGGCCTGGTTTTTGCTTTAGTCTTGTATCTCTTTGCTCCTTGGCTAGCAGACTTGTCTGGCGTGGGCAAAGACTTGATCCCAATCATGCAAAGCTTGGGTTGGGGAGTCTTGATTTTCCCATCTATGAGTGTTATCCGAGGATTTTTCCAAGGGATGAATAATCTCAAACCTTATGCCATGAGTCAAATTGCTGAGCAGGTCATTCGTGTTATCTGGATGCTTCTAGCAACCTTTATCATTATGAAGCTCGGTTCAGGAGATTACCTAGTAGCGGTTACCCAATCCACCTTTGCTGCCTTTGTCGGTATGGTAGCCAGTTTTGCAGTCTTGATCTATTTCCTTGCCAAAGAAGGTTTACTCAAAAGAGTCCTTGAAACAGGAGATAAGATAAATAGCAAGCGTCTTTTGGTCGATACCATTAAGGAAGCCATTCCTTTTATCCTGACAGGGTCTGCCATCCAGCTTTTCCAGATTTTGGATCAGCTGACCTTTATCAATAGTATGAGCTGGTTTACCAACTACAGCAACGAGGACTTGGTTGTCATGTTTTCTTATTTCTCAGCCAATCCTAATAAAATCACGATGATTTTGATTTCTGTTGGGGTTTCGATTGGGAGTGTAGGCTTGCCACTTTTGACGGAGAACTATGTTAAGGGGGACTTGAAGGCAGCTTCTCGTCTCGTTCAGGACAGCATTACCATGCTTTTTGTATTCCTGCTACCAGCAACGGTTGGAGTGGTCATGGTAGGAGAACCTCTTTATACGGTCTTCTATGGTAAGCCAGATAGTTTGTCCATGGGCTTATTTGTCTTTGCAGTTTTGCAGTCTATTATTTTAGGCTTGTACATGGTCTTGTCCCCCATGCTTCAAGCCATGTTCCGCAACCGCAAGGCCGTTCTCTATTTTATCTATGGTTCTATTGCCAAGCTGGTCTTGCAACTGCCTACCATCGCCCTTTTCCACAGTTATGGTCCCTTGATTTCAACAACCATCGCTCTTATCATTCCTAACGTCTTGATGTATCGGGATATTTGTAAAGTAACGGGTGTTAAGCGCAAGGTGATTGTGAAGCGAATCATTTTAATCAGTTTGCTGACCCTAGTCATGTTTCTGTTAATAGGAACCATCCAGTGGCTGTTAGGATTTGTTTTCCAACCAAGTGGACGTTTGTGGAGCTTCTTTTATGTAGCTCTTGTCGGTGCCATGGGGGGTGGACTCTACGGATTCATGAGTCTCTATACTCGTCTCTTAGATAAGGTTATTGGACAGGCCAAAGCTGCCCAGTTGCGAGCAAAATTTAAGTTTTCTTAAGATAGCATTTATAAATAAAAGGAATAAGTTGAACAATCTTTTAGGAGAACTTGAAACTTATTCCTTTTTTTAGCGTCAAAACAGCTAAAATTATCTTTTAAGAGTAGAAGATGAGGCCTTTTTCGATTTTTTTGGACAAAATCATTGACTAAACAAACTAAACGTTGTATAATAAAACAAATCTTTAAAGCAGGAGGTTCTGGAAATGAAAAAGTCTAAGAGCAAATATCTAACCTTGGCAGGTCTTGTCCTGGGTACAGGAATTTTATTGAGCGCGTGTGGAAATTCTAGCACAGGATCAAAAACCTATAACTATGTTTATTCAAGTGATCCATCTAGTTTGAACTATCTAGCAGAAAACCGCGCAACAACAAATGATATTGTGACCAACCTGGTAGATGGTCTCATGGAAAATGACCAATATGGGAACTATGTGCCATCCTTGGCAGAGGATTGGAGTGTTTCTAAGGACGGTTTGACCTATACCTACAAACTTCGTAAGGATGCCAAGTGGTTTACTTCTGAGGGAGAAGAATATGCTCCTGTAACTGCCCAAGATTTTGTGACAGGTTTGCAATATGCGGCTGATAAAAAATCAGAAGCCTTGTATCTAGTGCAGGACTCTGTTGCAGGTTTGGATGACTATATCACTGGTAAAACAAGCGACTTTTCAACTGTCGGTGTCAAGGCTCTTGATGACCAAACGGTTCAATACACCTTGGCTCGACCAGAACCTTACTGGAACTCAAAAACGACATCAACCATTCTTTTCCCAGTCAATGCGGATTTCCTAAAATCAAAAGGGGATGATTTTGGCAAGGTAGACCCTGCTAATATTTTGTACAGTGGACCTTTCTTGATGAAAGCTTTTGTTTCAAAATCTGTCATCGAATACAAGAAAAATCCTAACTACTGGGATGCTAAGAATGTCTTTGTAGATGATGTTAAATTGACCTACTATGATGGTAGTGACCAAGATGCTCTTGTTCGTAACTTTACAGACGGAGCCTATAGCTACGCTCGTCTCTATCCAAATAGTTCAAGTTTTGAAGGGATTAAAGAAAAATACAAAGATGATATCATCTACAGTATGCAGACTGCTACGTCTTATTACTGGAATTTTAACCTAGATAGACAAGCTTATAAATTTACTTCTAAGACGACCGACATTGAAAAGAAATCAACTCAGGAAGCAGTTCTTAATAAAAACTTCCGTCAAGCTATTAACTTTGCCTATGATCGTACAGCCTATGGGGCTCAAACTCAGGGAGAAGACGGAGCGACTAAGATTTTGCGTAACTTGGTTGTTCCTCCAACCTTTGTAAGTATCAAGGGAAAAGACTTTGGTGAAGTAGTAGCCTCTAAGATGGTCAATTATGGTAAGGAATGGCAAGGTATCAACTTTGCGGATGGTCAAGACCCTTATTACAATCCTGAGAAAGCCAAGACTAAATTTGCTGAGGCCAAGAAAGAGCTAGAAGCTAAGGGAGTTCAATTCCCTATTCATTTGGATGCGACAGTTGACCAAGCTTCTAAGAAGGGGATTCAAGAAGTAAGCTCTATGAAGCAATCTATTGAAGCAGCTTTAGGTACGGAGAACGTCGTTATTGATATCCAACAGTTATCAACAGAGGACTATCATAACTCAAGTTACTTTGCTCAAACAGCAGCTCAAAAAGATTATGACCTTTACAATGGTGGTTGGGGTCCTGACTACTTAGATCCATCAACCTATCTTGATATCTTTAGTGTCAAGAATGGTGGGGTTCTACAAAATCTTGGACTCGAGCCTGGTGAAGCCAACGACAAGGCTAAGGCAGTTGGACTTGACACTTATACTCAAATGTTGGAAGAGGCTAATAAGGAGCAAGACCCAGCCAAACGTTATGAAAAATATGCTGATATTCAAGCATGGTTGATAGATAGTTCTCTAGCGATTCCAAATGTTTCATTGGGTGGAACACCTGGCTTGAGAAAAACAGTTCCTTTCTCAGCACCTTATTCATTGGCTGGTAATAAAGGGGTCGAATCATTTAAGTACCTCAAAGTACAAGATAAGATTGTCACAACAGACGAATATGCAAAAGCCAGAGAAAAATGGTTGAAAGAAAAAGAAGAATCTAATAAAAAAGCCCAAGAAGAATTGGCAAAACATGTCAAATAAGGATTTTTCAAGAAAAACGATGGTTTCGAAGGAAGCTGTCGTTTTTTAATAGAATGATAGTAAATTTGGAAGAAAAATCTCACATTTTTTTCTTTGTTTCTTGAGTTTATGTTATAATGAATATAACATAAATGTGAGACGCTATTTTCGAAAATCTACCCAATGTTGATTGAAGTATGCATATGCTAGGGTAATGTTATAGGAGGGATGCCGTCTACTGAAAAAGTAAGATAAAACGCAACAAATGATAAGTTCTTCTTTTATGTGAAGAGTTCTTATCTGCCTATTTAGTGATTTTTATGAAGGTATCATCATGGGCGCGATTATGGAATTTGCGACAGAAAAACAGATTGCATCCTTTCTCTCAACTTGCCGCATTGAAGGGCAAAAGAATTTTCTGATGGCTTTCAAGAAAAAGACATGGTTGAAATCCTTTATTGATTTTTTCATTATAGGTGGTTCCTACTATGTTCAGTCGAGTGTGAAGCCTAAAATTCTGGCATTCACACCTAAGGGGATTTTCTTGATGGACATCAGTGATATAACTGAAAATCGTTCTAATCAAGTCGTAGAGATGCCTTGGAATCAAGTTCAAGATTTTACTTATAAGCCAGTCTTGAATACAGTTAGGCTGAACTGGAACTATCAAAATGAAGCCTATATTTTTTCTGTGGATGTTGGTCAGATTAGTCAGCATGTAGGTCAGTATCAATTTAACAAAGAGCATTATGACTATTTAGTCAAACAGGATTTCTTTCAGTCTAAGTAAGCCCTAGCAAGGATTTTCACAAAAGAATCTGGAAGCTTTTCTGGATTCTTTTTAGTTTTACTAGCTAGTACTCAATGAAAATCAAAGAGCAAACTAGGAAGCTAGCCGCAGGTTGCTCAAAACAGTGTTTTGAGGTTGTAGATAAGACTGACGAAGTCAGCTCAAAACACGGTTTTGAGGTTGCAGATAGAACTGACGAAGTCAGTAACATATATACGGTAAGGCGACGCTGACGTGGTTTGAAGAGATTTTCGAAGAGTATAAGTCTATAGTTTGAAACTATAGCTAGCTCTTGAAAAGAAGAAAATGAGTTGATGAAAATAAGTGGTACAATAGTTACTATAGATTTGGAGGTATTGTATGAGCAAGGAATTACACATTAACACAATTTTGGCCCAGGCGGGCATTAAGTCAGATGAAGCGACAGGTGCATTGGTGACACCGCTCCATTTTTCAACGACCTATCAGCATCCAGAGTTTGGTCGATCTACTGGGTTTGACTATACGCGCACTAAAAATCCAACTCGTAGTAAGGCTGAGGAAGTCTTGGCGGCTATTGAGTCAGCAGACTATGCCCTAGCGACTAGCTCAGGGATGTCAGCTATTGTACTGGCCTTTAGCGTCTTTCCAGTAGGAAGTAAGGTCTTGGCAGTGCGTGATCTTTACGGTGGTTCTTTTCGCTGGTTTAACCAAGTGGAGCAGGAAGGTCGTTTCCATTTTACCTATGCCAATACAGAAGAAGAGTTGATTGCCGAGTTAGAAAAGGATGTGGATGTTCTCTATATCGAAACCCCAACCAATCCCTTAATGTTGGAATTTGATATCGAAAAACTAGCAAAATTGGCTCATGCTAAGGGTGCCAAAGTGGTGGTGGACAATACCTTCTATAGCCCTATCTACCAACGTCCGATTGAAGATGGAGCAGATATGGTTCTCCATTCAGCAACCAAGTATCTAGCAGGCCACAATGATGTCTTGGCTGGAGTGGTTGTAACCAATAGTTTAGAACTATACGAGAAGCTCTTTTACAATCTCAATACGACAGGGGCAGTCTTGTCTCCATTTGACAGCTACCAGTTGCTTCGTGGTCTCAAGACCTTGTCTCTTCGTATGGAGCGCTCAACAGCCAATGCCCAAGAAGTGGTTGCCTTTTTGAAGGATTCTCCAGTAGTTAAGGAAGTTCTCTACACTGGTCGTGGGGGCATGATTTCCTTTAAAGTAGCCGATGAAACGCGCATTCCACATATTTTGAACAGTCTTAAGGTCTTCTCTTTTGCGGAAAGTTTGGGTGGTGTAGAAAGTCTTATTACTTATCCAACGACACAAACCCACGCTGATATTCCAGCAGAAGTGCGCCATTCTTACGGTTTGACAGATGACCTCTTGCGCTTGTCGATTGGGATTGAGGATGCTAGAGATTTGATTGCAGATTTGCGCCAAGCCTTGGAAGGATAAGATAAAGATGGGAAAATATGATTTTACAAGCCTGCCCAATCGTTTAGGGCATCATACCTATAAATGGAAAGAAACAGAAACGGATAGTGAAGTTCTACCAGCTTGGATAGCAGATATGGACTTTGTAGTCTTGCCTGAAATCCGCCAAGCTGTGCAGACTTACGCTGATCAATTGGTCTATGGCTATACCTATGCCAGTGAAGAGTTAATTAAGGAAGTTCAAAAGTGGGAAGCCACACAACACGGTTATCACTTTGACAAAGAGGCTCTTGTCTTTATCGAGGGCGTTGTACCTGCCATCTCAACAGCTATTCAAGCTTTCACAAAAGAAGGCGAAGCGGTTTTGATTAACACGCCTGTCTATCCACCTTTTGCTCGCAGTGTCAAGTTGAACAACCGCAGATTGATTACCAATTCTTTGGTGGAAAAGGATGGTCTGTTTGAGATTGACTTTGACCAACTTGAAAAGGATTTGGTGGAAGAGGAGGTTAAACTCTATATTCTTTGCAACCCTCACAATCCTGGTGGACGTGTTTGGGAAAAAGAAGTGTTGGAGAAGATTGGCCAACTCTGCCAAAAACACGGTGTTTTGTTAGTTTCAGATGAGATTCACCAAGATTTGACCCTCTTTGGTCACAAACACCAGTCTTTCAATACCATCAATCCTGCCTTCAAAAATTTTGCTAT
The DNA here is from genome assembly GCF_013277425.1 of Streptococcus sp. 79. Lineage (NCBI taxonomy): Bacteria > Bacillati > Bacillota > Bacilli > Lactobacillales > Streptococcaceae > Streptococcus > Streptococcus sp. 79. The sequence goes on along the minus strand of NZ_VMMW01000057.1, from coordinate 6,925 downwards.
CGTCTTGAGCAGTGCCACTAAAACATTTAATATTGCTGGGACAAAAAATTCCTATGCAGTCATTGAAAATCCTAAGTTGAGACTGGCTTTCCAGAAACGCCTGTTGGCCAATAATCAGCATGAAATTTCAGGCTTGGGTTATTTGGCGACAGAAGCTGCCTATCGATACGGTAAAGATTGGCTAGAGGAACTCAAGCAAGTCTTTGAAGATCACATCAATTATGTGGTGGATCTATTTGGAAAAGAGACTAAAATCAAGGTCATGAAACCGCAAGGTACCTACTTGATTTGGCTTGACTTTTCAGCCTATGACCTGACTGATGAAACATTGCAAGAGTTGTTGAGAAATGAAGCCAAGGTTATCCTTAACCGTGGTTTGGATTTTGGAGAGGAAGGAAGTCTCCATGCCCGCATCAATATAGCCATGCCCAAATCTCTGTTGCAAGAAGTCTGTCAGCGGATTGTGGCTACTTTTGCCAAACGTTAAAAATCCATCCTTCTAGGAGAAAAGTCTTCCTAGAAGGCTATTTTCATAGGCGAAAATATGGTATAATAAACAGATAAGGTAAAGGTGAAAATATGGCTAAATTGATTCCGGGGAAAGTTCGTATCGAAGGTGTTGCCCTTTATGAAACTGGTAAGGTTGATATCATCAAGGAAAAGAACAATCGGCTCTATGCTCGCGTTGCAGAAGAAGAACTGCGCTATAGTTTAGAGGATGATTTGGTTTTTTGTGCCTGTGATTTTTTTCAAAAGAGGGGCTACTGTGTGCATTTGGCAGCGCTAGAGCATTTTCTGAAAAATGATGAGCGTGGTCAGGAAATCTTGTGGAGTCTGGAAGAAGGTCATGAAGAAAAAGAGGCCGTTGAAACCAAGGTGACCTTGGGTGGCAAGTTTTTGGATCGAATTTTATCTCCAAAATCAGAATGCGCCTATGAGTTATCAGCTGTGGGTCAGGTGGAAGCAGGAACCAATCATATCTTGTGGACTCTGAGAATCGGCCAAATCAATAGCCAAAAATACTATGTCATTCGGGATATTCCACTTTTTTTAAGGATTGTCGAGCAGAGAAAGTCGTATATGATTGGCAAGATTTATGAGGAGTCTCTTTCTTGGGAAGCTTTTGATGAGGCCAGCCAAGAACTTTTGACTTTCTTGCACGGACTAACGGAGGAAGGGCTGGTTCCAGACCTCTTTTTCCAAAACCAAGGTCGGCACCTCTTTTTCCCTCTGACCTTTTTTGAGCAGGGTGTGAATTTACTGATGGCCTTGCCCCATTTTCAATTTGACCATCAAGTGGATAGCTACCAAACCCTGCTTTTTCAGGATATGCATGCTGATGCCAATCTATTTGCCTTTACAGTAACAGAATACTCGGACTATTTTGAAATGGAAATCAGTGAGAGTCCTAGGGTCAATGTCTTTTATCAGGGAGCAGTACTTTTCCATAAAGGTCAGGTTTATTTTTTAACAGACCAGCAGATGCGTCTTCTCAAGGAAATTAAAGTGTTACCTGTGGGTCAACAAGGAAAGAAATACCTGCAATTTGATAGCAGTGATCGAGACAAATTGGCCTCCTGTCTGACTCTTTTTATCCAGATGGGTACCGTTTCAGCTCCAGAACGTCTACAAATCAAAACTTTTGCGCCCTCTTTTTACTTTGACAGGGAAGAAGATAATCGGATTCGTTTAGAAATTCAGTTTGATTATGGAAATAGACAGGTATCTAGCCGACAAGAGCTAGAAGAATTACCATTTTCAAGTGACACGGACTTAGAAGAAAGAATTTTCCAAGTCTGTTTGGCTGCGGGCTTTGAAGCAGATTTTCAATCTTGGCGTCAGGCCTTAAAAGCAGAGTCTGTCTATCATTTCTTCCATGAAATCATTCCAGTCTTTGAAAAACTTGGAAATGTTGATTTATCAGACAAGTTAGAAGAGTTTTATAGTCTAGCAAGCCCTCAAGTGCAGATTACTTCCAAGGGAGGTCTCTTGGAAATTCAATTTGATTTTCAAGATATAGCCCAAGAGGAAATTGACCAAGCTATGCAGGCCTTGGTTGATAATCGAGATTTTTATATTGATTCGTCTAATAAAGTCTACTTTTTCGATGAAGAAACCAAGAAAATTCGTCAAAATCTACAGGAGCTGGGGCAATTTGAATTAAAAGATGGCTCCTTGCAGGCTCGGAAATCCTTGGCTTATAGTTTAGCTCATCTCTTTGAAGGACGTGACCGTGTTTCTTTTTCACAAGAATTCCAGAATCTGGCTCACGATTTGACGCATCCAGAGGACTTCCCTAGACAAGCAACTCAGGTTCAGGCTGACTTACGAGATTATCAGGAAAAGGGAATCAGCTGGCTACAGATGCTCCATCACTATGGTTTTGGTGGGATTTTGGCTGACGATATGGGACTTGGTAAAACCCTGCAGACCATTGCTTTTTTGACCAGTCAAGTGACAAAAGAAAGTCGAGTCTTGATTTTAGCACCGTCAGGTTTGATTTACAACTGGGCAGATGAGTTTCAGAAATTTGCCCCACAGTTGGATGTGGCTGTTGTTCATGGTTTGAAAGCTAGTCGTGAGGAGATTCTTGCTGAAAGCCATCAAATCTATGTGACGAGCTATGCTACCTTCCGTCAGGACAGTGAGCTTTATCAGGGGATGGCCTTTGACTTCCTTTTCTTAGATGAGGCTCAGGTCATGAAGAACGCCCAGACCAAGATTGCCCAGACCTTGAGACAGTTTGTGGTGCCGTCAGTTTTTGCTCTGTCAGGGACACCGATTGAAAACCATCTAGGTGAGCTGTGGTCTATTTTCCAAATCGTCATGCCAGGACTTTTGCCAAGCAAGAAAGAATTTATGAAATTGCCAGCTGAACGCGTGGCTCAGTTTATCAAGCCTTTCGTGATGAGGCGCAAGAAAGAAGAAGTTCTGACCGAATTGCCAGACTTAATAGAAGTAGTTTATAAGAATGAACTGGAAGACCAGCAAAAGGCTATCTACCTAGCCCAGTTGCAACAGATGAGAGATAGATTGGCTCAAGTATCAGATCAGGAATTTCAGCGAAGTCGTGTGGAAATCTTGTCTGGTCTGATGCGCTTGCGCCAAATCTGTGACACCCCTGCCCTCTTTATGGAGGATTATCAGGGAGCTAGTGGCAAACTGGATAGTCTCCGAGACCTGCTGGTACAGGTGGCAGACGGTGGACACCGTGTCTTGATTTTCTCTCAGTTCAAGGGAATGTTGGAGAAAATAGAACAAGAACTGCCAGACTTGGGCATGACTTCCTTTAAAATTACAGGTTCAACTCCAGCCAAGGAAAGACAAGACATGACCAAGGCCTTTAACCAAGGGGAAAGAGATGCCTTTCTGATTTCCCTCAAGGCTGGTGGTGTCGGTCTGAATCTGACAGGTGCTGATACGGTTATCTTGGTTGACCTTTGGTGGAATCCTGCGGTGGAAGCGCAAGCTATTGGCCGTGCCCATCGGATGGGTCAGGAAGAAACGGTTGAGGTTTATCGCTTAGTGACCAGGGGAACCATTGAAGAAAAAATTCAGGAACTCCAAGAACAAAAGAAACATCTGGTGTCACAAGTATTGGATGGAACAGAGTCACGTGGCAGTCTCAGCCTAGCAGAAATTAGAGAAATTTTGGGAATTTCTGAAGCCAGCACTTGAAAAATCAAGACAATACGCTATAATGAAGTGTTGAAAGGAAATAGAAAATGAAACAAGAACGATTTCCATTGGTGTCAGATGACGAGGTCATGCTGACTGAGATGCCAGTCATGAACTTGTACGATGAGTCTGATCTGATCAGTAATATCAAGGGTGAGTATCGAGATAAAAATTATTTAGAATGGTCTCCTATTACTGAAGAGGCGCCAGTAAAACCGATTGAAAAGCAAGTCGAGAAACCTAAAAAAGCTCCTTTAGGGGTAAAAAAAGAAGGAAAGAGCTATGCGGAGGTGGCGCGTGAAGAAGCGCGTGCAGACTTGAAAAAGAAACGCTCTGCTAACTATCTAACTCAGGATTTCAGCCGTGCGAGACGTCATTCTAAATCAGGCCTTGTTAGACAGGGCAGTCAACCGACAGCGCCTTTCCAAAAGGAAAATCCTGGTGAATTTGTCAAATATAGCCAAAAATTGACCCAGTCTCATTATATCTTGGCGGAAGAAGTTCATTCTATCCCTACCAAGAATGAAGAAGTGTCAGCACCTGCTCCAAAGAAAAACAACTATGATTTTCTAAAGAAGAGCCAAATCTACAATAAAAAAAGTAAACAAACAGAACAAGAACGTCGGGTTGCCCAAGAGTTGAATCTGACCAGAATTACAGAATAGGGGAGAAAACATGCCAAAGACATATCATTTTATCGGAATTAAGGGATCAGGGATGAGTGCCTTGGCCTTGATGTTGCACCAAATGGGGCATAAGGTACAGGGATCAGATGTTGAGAAGTACTACTTTACTCAACGTGGTCTTGAGCAGGCAGGAATTACTATTCTTCCTTTTGATGAAAAGAATCTAGACGGTGATATGGAAATTATCGCTGGAAATGCCTTTCGTCCAGATAACAACGTCGAAATTGCCTATGCAGACCAAAATGGTATCAGCTACAAACGTTACCATGAGTTCCTAGGTAGCTTTATGCGTGACTTTGTTAGCATGGGAGTAGCAGGAGCGCATGGAAAAACTTCAACGACAGGTATGTTGTCTCACGTCTTGTCTCACATCACAGACACCAGCTTCTTGATTGGAGATGGGACAGGTCGTGGTTCGGCCAATGCCAAATATTTTGTCTTTGAATCTGACGAATATGAGCGTCACTTTATGCCTTACCACCCAGAATACTCTATTATCACCAACATTGACTTTGACCATCCAGACTATTTCACAAGTCTAGAGGATGTTTTCAATGCTTTTAACGACTATGCTAAACAAATTACCAAGGGTCTTTTTGTCTATGGTGAAGATGCAGAATTGCGTAAAATTACGTCTGATGCACCAATTTATTATTATGGTTTTGAAGCAGAAGGTAATGACTTTGTAGCTAGTGAGCTTCTTCGTTCTACGACTGGTTCAACCTTCACCGTTCATTTCCGTGGACAAGACTTGGGGCAATTCCACATCCCAACCTTTGGTCGTCACAATATCATGAATGCGACAACCGTTATTGGTCTTCTTTACACAGCAGGATTTGATTTGAACTTGGTGCGTGAGCACTTGAAAACATTTGCTGGTGTTAAGCGTCGTTTCACTGAGAAAATTGTCAATGATACAGTGATTATCGATGACTTTGCTCACCATCCAACAGAAATTATTGCGACCTTGGATGCGGCTCGTCAAAAATACCCAAGCAAGGAAATTGTAGCAGTCTTCCAACCGCATACCTTTACAAGAACCATTGCCTTGTTAGATGACTTTGCCCACGCTTTAAACCAAGCAGATGCTGTTTACCTAGCGCAAATTTATGGGTCAGCTCGTGAGGTAGACCATGGAGATGTCAAGGTAGAAGACCTAGCTAATAAAATCAACAAGAAACACCAAGTGATCACTGTTGAAAATGTTTCACCACTCCTTGACCATGACAATGCTGTCTATGTCTTTATGGGAGCAGGAGATATCCAAACCTATGAATATTCATTTGAACGACTCTTGTCTAACTTGACAAGCAATGTTCAATAGGTTATTCTCATGGAAATTCCAATTAAGATCATTCAGGCAAGTCAGTCTGATTTGGCTGAGATAGAGGCACTTCAAACTTCGTCTTTTCCGGCTGAAAAGCAGCAACCTTCCCATATCTTAGAAGAAAGTATCCGTAAGTGTGCGGATACCTTTCTTCTAGCTAGGGATGAAAACCAACTTTTAGGCTATATTCTATCAAGTCCCCAGTCAGACAATCCGCAATGTCTAAAAGTAGATTCTTTAGTCATTGAGTCTGACCATCAGAGACAAGGATTGGGAACACTTCTTCTTGCGGCTTTGAAAGAGGTGGCAGTTGAGCTGGATTACAAAGGGATTCGTTTGAAGAGTCCTGATGAGCTGCTTTCCTATTTTGAAATGAGCGGTTTTATTGATGAAGAAACTTCCCTTTATGAAACTAGCCAGGGTTTTAGTATGATTTGGTTTAATCCCTATTATCTGGAGGTACAATGAAGATCAGACAAGCAAGATTAGAAGATTTAGAACGTATCGTTGAGATTGAACTAGAAAATTTCTCGGTAGAAGAAGCTATTCCTCGATCTGTTTTTGAATCGCATTTGCGAGAAATTCAGACCTCTTTTCTGGTTGCGGAAAAAGTAGGTAGAATCATGGGGTACATAGAAGGGCCAGTTGGACCACACCGCCATCTGCAAGACCAGTCCTTTACAGAAGAAATAAAAGACTATAGTCATGAGCCTGGTGGTTATATCTCTGTGACCTGTCTTTCTATTGCCAAAGAAGCACAGGGCCTCGGACTTGGACAAAAATTACTAATAGCCTTGAAAGAAGTTGCTCTTGAAGATAAGAGAGATGGCATTAACCTAACCTGTCATGACTATCTCATCGCCTACTATGAAAAGCACGGATTTGTCAATGAAGGCTTGTCCCAGTCAACCTTTGCAGGGGAAACCTGGTATGATATGGTTTGGGAAACGAAAAAATAAGCTAGGAAAAGTATCATAGGTTGCTTTTCTTGGACTTTTAAGATATAATCCCGACTTTATCACTTAAAAAATACAAAAGGGCAGCTAACCCCTTGCGCCACAAGGGATTTCGCTGTTCTTTAATCTCGTTTAGGTGTTGTATATGGAGCTTTGGCGTAATTTTTGAGTTCTTCAAACTTCACGAACCCTTTGTTCCATTCCATGCCTAATAATCTATTTAGTAGCTGCATATCTGGACTTTCTTGTAGTCTATAGTAATTATCTTGTAACCTAGT